>NZ_CAAAFT010000119.1:10935-14050 GCF_900634765.1 Candidatus Protofrankia californiensis
CCTCCGGCGCGATCCTGCCCGGTTTTCAGCAGGTGGCGGTGGACTGCGACGACACCGTCCTGTTGGAAACCTCGCCGGGACACGCGACCCGCGCCGCCCGGTCGCCCTTTGTCGGCACTTTCGCCGAACGCAGGGCCGAACTGCTCGCCCGGGGGCTTGCTCCCGTGCAGGTGTGGGAGGAGCTGGAACGGCTCAACCTCGGCCGGCTGCGGATCGCGAGCAAGGGTCTGCGCCGCGACCGTGGTCGGCTGGTGACCGTCGACGAGGACACCCAGCGCAACGACGGCATGTTCATGATCGGCCAGGTGGCGGCGCTGCGGTCGGAACCGACCACGGTGGACGCCCTGCACGCCCAGGTGAGCGAGGGTGCGACCCGGGCACTGGCCGCCCGGGCCGCAGCCCTCGGCATCGACACCGACGTCGCGGCCCACCCGACCCGGCCGGGCGCCACGACGCGACCGGGCGCCATGACACGCGAGCGCAACCGCGTCCGCGAGCAGGCCCGGCCGTTGGACGTGGCCGTCATCGGCATGGCTTGCGTGTTCCCGGGTGCCGCCGACACGGGCGAGTACTGGGCCAACGTGGTCGGAGGCGTGGACGCCGTCACCGAGGTGCCCCGCAGCCGCTGGGATCCCGACCTGTATTACGTCTCCGGTGCGGGTCCCGGGCAGATCGGGCGGCGGGTGCCGTCCAAGTGGGGCGGGTTTCTCTCCCCGGTCCCGTTCGACGCGTTGCGCTTCGGCATCCCGCCGAAGTCGTTGAGCAGCATAGAACCCGGGCAACTGCTGGCCCTCGAGGTGACCGCGCGTGCCCTGCGCGACGCCGGCTACGACGACCGGCCGTTCGACCGGTTGCGTACGTCGGTGGTTTTCGGTGCCGAGTCCGGTGCGGATCTCGCCTCCGGCTACGGCTTCCGTTCGAGCTACCCGGCCTTCTTCGGGACGATCCCACCCGCCCTCGACGAACGCCTGCCCACACTGGGCGAGGATTCGTTCCCTGGTCTGCTCGCGAACGTCATCGCCGGCCGCATCGCCAACCGTCTCGATCTCGGTGGCGTCAACTACACGGTCGACGCGGCGTGCGCGTCCTCACTGGCGGCGCTGGACACCGCATGCAAGGAGCTGGTCGGCGGCACCTCGGACCTCGTGCTCTGCGGGGGTGTGGACACCCACAACAGCATCCACGACTTCCTGCTGTTCGCCTCCGTCCACGCCCTGTCGCCAACCGGCCGGTCCCGCAGCTTCGACTCGGCCGCCGACGGCATCTGCCTGGGGGAGGGGGTGGCCGTTGTCGTTCTCAAGCGACTTGCCGACGCCGAACGCGACGGCGACCGCATCCATGCGGTGATCAAAGCTGTGGCCGGGTCGAGCGACGGACGGGCGCTGGGCATGACCGCCCCGCGCAAGGCCGGGCAGGTGCTGGCGATGGAGCGGGCGTACGCGCGTGCCGGGATCTCCCCGGCCGACATCGGTCTGGTCGAGGCGCACGCGACCGGCACGGTCGTCGGCGACAGCACGGAGCTTTCCAGCCTCACCGAGGTTTTCACCGGTCACGGTGCGCTACAGGAAAGTTGCGCCGTCGGCTCGGTGAAGTCTCAGATAGGACACACCAAGTGTGCCGCCGGGCTGGCCGGTCTGATCAAGGCCGTGAAGGCGCTGGAGGTCGGTGTGCGCCCTCCGACCCTCAACATCACCCAGCCGAACCCGTCCTGGGACGCCGAGACCAGCCCGTTCTTCTTCGACACCAGCGCCCGGCCGTGGGCGGCACCGGCGTCGCGGCGGCATGCCGGGGTGTCCGCGTTCGGGTTCGGCGGGACCAACTTCCACGTGGTGCTGTCCGCCTATGACGGTGCTCCCGAACCCGCCCACGGGTTGGACGCCTGGCCCGCGGAACTGTTCGTCGTCCGTGGCACCGACCAGGCAGCCGCCTGCCGCACCCTGGACAGGCTCGCCGAGCTGATCCGGGTCAACGACGGCGCCGGGCGTCCCTGGAAGCTGCGTGACCTGGCCGCGACAGTGGCGGCCAAGCGCGGCGGGCCCGTCCAGGTGGCGTTCGTCGCGACCAGCCTGGACGAGCTTGCCGACCTGGTGAAGCGGGCACGCGCGTTCGCCCACGACGCGAAGGCCGGGATCTTCGTCGCCGGCGGAGGCGGCCGCGCTGCGGAGGGCCGCGTCGGGGAAGGAGCCGCGGAAGGAAAGGTCGCCTTCCTGTTCCCGGGCCAGGGCAGCCAGCGGCCCGGGATGCTGGCGGAGCTGTTCGTGGCCTTCCCGCGCCTGCGGCACCTGCTCGAACGCGGTGAGAAGTGGGTGAAGGCGATGTTCCCGCCGGCCGCGTTCAGCCGTGGGGACACCGACGCCCAGCAGGCGGCGATCACCGATACCCGGACGGCACAGCCGACCCTCGGGATCGCCGGTCTCGCCATGAACGAGATCCTCACCGGCCTCGGCGTGCGTCCCGACCATCTCGGCGGCCACAGCTACGGTGAACTGGTCGCCCTGTGCGCGGCCGGAGCCGTCGACGCCGCCGATCTGCTGCCGCTGAGCGAGGCGAGAGCGGTCGCCATCCTCGATGCCGCCAATGCTTTCTCCGCAACCGCCGACCCCGGGACGATGGCGGCGGTTGCTGCCCCGGCGCAGCGGGTTCGAGAAGCGCTGGGCGTGGGCTCGGCGGACCTGACCGATGTCGTGATCGCCAATCACAACGCACCGGAACAGACCGTGATCTCCGGTCCGACTCCCGCGGTGGACGCCGCGGCGCAGCTCCTGGCGGCCGAAGGCCTCACCATCAGGCGGATCCCTGTGGCATGCGCGTTCCACAGCCCGGTGGTCGCGGCCGCGGCCGGGATGTTCGCCGCCGACCTGGACAAGGTCACCGTTACGCCGCCGTCGGTCCCGGTCTGGTCGAACATGACCGCGCAGCCGTATCCGGACACCGCCGACGCGGTGCGGCAGACCCTCGCCGGCCAGGTCGCCCAGCCCGTCCGGTTCGTCGAACAGATCGAGGCGATGTACGCGGCCGGAGTACGGATCTTCGTGGAGGCCGGGCCGGGCCGGGTCCTCACCGGGCTCACCAGCAGGATCCTGCACGGTCGGCCGCATACGGCCGTCGCCACGGA
>NZ_CAAAFT010000119.1:14563-22336 GCF_900634765.1 Candidatus Protofrankia californiensis
CCGGGCCGGGCCGGGTCCTCACCGGGCTCACCAGCAGGATCCTGCACGGTCGGCCGCATACGGCCGTCGCCACGGACGTCCCCGGTGACCATGGGCTCCGCCGGCTCCTGCTCGCGCTGGCGGAGCTGGCGGCCGCCGGCGTCACCGTGGACACCGCGCCGCTGTTCGCCGGGCGTGACGCACGGGCCGTTTCGGCCGTGAACTGCCCGCGCCGACCCGGCTGGCTCGTCGACGGCCATCTGGTGCGGACGTCCGACGGTCGTCACCTGCCCGGCGGGTTGGTGCCCGCGGACGAACTGACCCGCCTGCCGGCTCCCGAACCGCCGGCGCAGCCCGTGCAGACCGTGGTGGCGGGAGGAGGAACGGCGGTCGTCCCACCCCCCGCGGGGACCGCCGATGCCACTGTGATCGAGTTCCTGCGGGCAACCCGCGAGCTGGTCGCCGCGCAACGCGACGTCGTCCTGAACTACCTGGGCGTCCCGGACCGGGCGTCGGCTGTGTCCCCGGTCGATCCCGCGGCCCCGATGCTCCCCCCGGCCTCCCTGCCGTCGAGCACGCTCGGTCACGCCTCGTCACCGGCCCTGGCTGACCAAGCCCTGTTGTCGGCCACAGCCGACGACCATGCACCGCCGTCTGCCACGGCTGATCATGCCCTCCTGCCGGCCACGGCTGACCAGCTCCGGTCACCTGGCTGGACCGCCGGTCACGATGACGCCCGGGTCGCGGCGGCGTCGGCGCGGTCGGTATCCCGGGATCCGGACGTGCTGCTGGGCGCGGTGGTGGAGGTGATCGTGTCCGCGACGGGTTATCCGGCCGAGATGCTGGAAGCGGACCTGGATCTCGAGGCCGATCTGGGCATCGATTCGATCAAGCGGACTGAGATTCTGGGAGCGCTGGCGGAGCGGATCGGCCTGGGCGCCGCCGGAGAGCGAGGGGCCGGCTTTGCCGAAGGCGGCGGCCTGGTCGACGAGGTTGTCGAGGAACTCGCGGCCGTCAGGACCATCCGCGGGATCGTCGACTGGATCGTCACCCGTCCGGACGCGGGCCCCGCAACAGCCGCGGATTCTGTAACCGCCATGGACGCCGGGACCGGGCCGGCGGATCCGGCGAGTCCGTTTCGACGGTTCGTCGTCGAGGTCGTCCCGCTGCCGTCGCCGGGTACGCTCCCCGACCTGCTCACCAACGCCGGGCCTGGAGCCCACGCCGGGCCGGGACCGTTGACCGGAAGCCGGTTCGCCGTGGTCGAAGGCGGTCTGGGTATCGGTCTGGCACTGACGACCCTGCTGGAGCAGCAGGGCGCGTTCGTACGGATGTTCTCCGTGGACGACGACGCTCTCGCCGATCAGCTTGCCGGCGGTGTCGCAGCGGACGGCGTCTGGTGGGTGTCGCCCGTGGACCGGGACGCGCCACCGGTCCTGCCTGCCGCGTTCGGTCCGATCAAGGCCGCGGTCTCCGGTGGTACCCGGCGTCTGGTCATCGCGACCGGCAGCGGGGGCAGTTTCGGCCGCGTGGCAGGCGATGATCCTGGTCCGAGCATCGGGATGGCCGGTCTTGCGCGCACGCTTGCCCGGGAGGCGCCGGACGTGGTGATCCGCGCGGTGGACCTCGATCCGAAGGAGGCGCCGACCCGGCTCGCCGAATACCTGCTCACGGAGTTCCTCACGCCGGCTGCCCCGCCTGTGACCGGTTACCGCCACGGCGTCCGGTCGACCCTGCGGGTGGTGCCGGCCGAGCTCCCCCGGGCCGGCGCGAGCCCGGCGGCCCAGGATTCTGGATCATTGGAGGGCCGAAGGCAGCGCGATGATGTTTCTCTCGCGCTCGGGGTTCCTACCGGATCCGGGGTTCCTGGCAGATCGGCGAAGCCGATCTGGCAGGTCCGGGAGGCCCCGGTTTCTGGGGCATTGGGAGAGCTCGGCCGGGACTGCGTCGTCCTGCTCACCGGTGGAGCGCGCGGTATCACCGCCAGGGTCGCCCTCGGGCTTGCCCGCGCTACCGGTTGCGGGATCGAGCTGGTCGGCCGGACACCGTTGCCGGTTGCCGCCGAGGACCCGGCGACGGCCGCCGCGGTGGACGCGCCGGCGCTGCGCAGCGCCCTGATCGCCGCCGGCCTGCGCCGGCCCGCCGAGATCGAGGCCCGCGTCGCCCGGCTGCTCGCCGAGCGGGAGGTGCGGGCCACCATCGCGGCTTTGAGTGAGACCGCGTCCTTCGTCCGCTACCACGCCGTCGACGTACGGGACGCGGGCGCTCTGCGTGCGGTTGTCGCGACGATCTACGCCGAGCGCGGCCGGATCGACGGGGTCGTGCACGGTGCCGGTGTCTGCGAGGACAAACTGCTGCGGGACAAGACACCGGAGTCGTTCGAGCGGGTGTTCTCGACCAAGGTCGACGGCGCCCGGACGCTGGCCGGCGCGCTGCGGCCCGACCTCGGTTTCCTGGTGCTCTTCGGCAGCGTGTCCGGGGTGTTCGGCAACCGGGGCCAGGTCGACTACTCCGCCGCCAACGATGCGCTCGACACCTGCGCCCACGCCTGGGCGAGGCGTTTCCGCGGCCGTGTCGTGTCGCTCGACTGGGGCCCGTGGGGATCGTCCGATCCCGCAGGCAGGGGCGCGGGAGCAGGGGAGGGAACCGGCGGGGGGATGGTCTCCGCGGAGCTGGAACGTGCCTACGCCCAGCGGGGCATCGGGCTGATCGATCCGGACGCCGGGGTCGCCGCGGTCCTGCGTGAGCTCGCCGCTGCCGACGTGGACGACCCGCAGGTGGTCTACATGTGCGGCTCGCCGGATGCGTTCGATGCCCGGGCCTGACAGATCCCTGAACCCGGATTCAGGGATCGCGATCGTCGGGATGGCGGCGGTGTTCCCCGGCGCGGGCGACCTCGACACCTACTGGAACAACATCGTCACCGGGGTGGACGCCATCCGGGAGGTGTCGCCGCAGCGCTTCGACCCGGAGTTCTTCCACTCCGACTCCGAGCCCGGTTCCGGCGACGGTCCCACGGCGGCCGGCGACCGGATCCACTGCCGGCGCGGCGGTTTCGTCGAGGAGTTCGCGACCTTCGACCCGACCCGGTTCGGGATCGTGCCCCTGGCCGTGGACTGGGCCGAACCCGACCAGCTCATGGCCTTGCGGGTGGCGGCCGAGGCGATCGCGGACGCCGGCGGTGAGGACGCACTCGGTGATCGCGATCGGACCGGGGTGGTGCTGGGCCGTGGCGGCTACTTCGCGTCCGGGATGGCCCGGCTGGACCAGCGGGTCAAGGTCTCCACGCAACTGGTCACCAGCCTGTCCGAACTCGTCCCGACGCTCACGGCCGAGCAACTGGCCAGGGTGCATGCCGCGTTCACCGAAACGCTCGGTCCGCAACGTCCCGAGGCCGCGATCGGGCTGGTGCCCAACTTGGCCGCGTCCCGGATCGCCAACCGGCTCGACCTGCACGGCCCGGCCTACACCTTGGACGCGGCCTGCGCGTCGTCCCTGATCGCGGTCGAGACGGCCGTGCGCGAGCTCACCGGCGGCCGGGCGGACGCCATGATCGTCGGCGGCGTCCATCTGGTACAGGAGGTGACGTTCTGGAGTGTCTTCTCGCTGCTGCGGGCCCTGTCGCCGAGTTCGCGGATCCGTCCCTTCGACCGGCGGGCCGACGGCATCCTCATCGGTGAGGGTGTCGGCATGGTCGTCCTCAAGCGGCTGGCCGACGCCGAACGTGCCGGTGACCGGATATACGCGGTGATCCGCGGCTGCGGTTCGGCCAGTGACGGGCGGACGTCGACGTTGCTGGCGCCGGCATCCGACGGGCAGATGCTGGCTGTCGAGCGGGCCTGGGCCGACGCGGGGCTGGACCCGAAGGCACCCGGCGCGCTCGGTCTCGTCGAAGCCCACGGGACCGCGGCCCCGGCCGGGGACGCGGCTGAACTGGCCACCCTCCGGCGGGTCTTCGGCATGTCCGAGGGCGCGCGGCCGATCGGTGTCGGTTCCGTCAAGTCCATGATCGGGCATGCCATGCCCGCGGCGGGCGCCGCCGGGCTCATCAAGGTCGCACTGGCGTTGCACCATCGCACGCTGCCGCCGACACTGCACTGTGAGCAACCGCATCCGGCGTTTGCGGGCACGCGGTTGCGACCGGTACTAGAAGCCGGCGCCTGGGACGTCGACGACGGTTCGCCGCGCCGGGCCGGGGTGAACGCGTTCGGTTTCGGCGGGATCAACGCGCACGTGGTCGTCGAGGAGGCGCCGCAGCCGTCGAACGCCCCGTCGATCGCATTCCCGGTCCCGCCCGCGGAACTGTCCGCGGAACCGGGCGTCGAGCGGGTGCTGCTGCTCGCCGGGGCGAGCCCGGCGGAGATCGCCCGCGCGCTCGCCGTCCCCGACCGGGAACTGCTGGCGCGCGACGACGCCACCGCCCCACCGGACGGCGGACCCTACCGGCTTGCGATCGTCGCGCCGGACCGGCGCCGGCTGGCGCTCGCCCGGACGGTCGTCGCACGCGGCCGGCCCTGGCGCGGTCGCAACGACCTGTGGTTCACCGGGTCACCGCTGCTCGGCGGCACCGCCGGGCCGGGCCGGACGGCGTTCCTGTTCTGCGGACTGGAGGACAACTTCCACCCACGGGTGGACGACGTCAGCGCGTACTTCGCGCTGACGCGACCGAACGGTCCCTCCGCCGCAGGCGCGGGAACAGGCAGTGGCGATACGGGCAGTGGCAACACGGGCACCGGAGACACGAGGGTGCTCGGGGAGCACGGGGTCGCCAGCGTCGAGGTGGGACGCATACTCGACACGGCACTGCGCCGGATGGAGATCCTCCCCGACCTCGTCGGGGGCCACAGCATCGGTGAGTGGAATGCCATGATCTCTGCCGGGCTGATCGACGACGAGCACGCGGACAGGTTCATCAACTCGTTCGAACCGTACTCCCTCGAGGTGCCGGGGGTGGCTTTCGGCGCACTCGGATGCGGTGCGGACATGGCCGCCGCCACCATCGCGGAGCTCCCGGACGTCGTGGTCTCGCACGACAACTGCCCCCACCAGTCGATCATCTGCGGGGAGGAGCGCAGCGTCGAGACCGCCCTGCAACGGCTGCGCGGCCGGGGCGTGCTGGGCCGGATCCTGCCGTTCCGCTCCGGTTTCCACTCCCCGTTCCTCTCCCCGTTCCTGGCGAAGGTCCGAGCCGACGTGGCCAGTACCCCGATCCGCCCGCCGAACGTGCCGGTGTGGTCGGCGACGACGGCCGCACCCTACCCTGAAGATCACGAGGGGATCCGGGAGCTGGCGGTGCGCCATCTGCTGGAGCCGGTCCGGTTCCGCCAGCTCACCGAGCGGCTGTACGCCGAAGGCGTGCGGGTCTTCGTCCAGGTGGGGGTGGGCAGTATTGCCGGCTTCGTCCAGGACACGCTGCCGGGCAGGGAGCACCTGACAGTCGTCACGAACACCCCGAAACGTCCGGGCCTGGACCAGTTGCGGCGGGTGGCGGCCGCGCTCTGGGCCGAAGGCGCCGCACCTCGTATGGACCTGCTGCCGTGCGCGAACCCTCCTGCGGCGGCACCGGTCCCGGTCTCCCGGCCGCAGCAGCCATCACCGTCGCTGCCGTCACCGTTGTCACCGCAGGCCGCCCGCGACAGCGCGGAAGCCGCCGTCGGCGAGCCGGAGTCCCCGCCGGCACACCGTGGCCGGCCGATGCTGCTCAACCTGGGGGCCCCGCTGGTCCGTCTCGGGGAGCGGGCCGCGTCACTGATGCCGGCGGCCCCGGCTCCAGCTCCGGACTCGGACCCGCTGGTTGCCCACCTGCCCGCCCGTCCGCTCCCTTCCACAACGACCCGCAGACTTGGGCCTCCGGTATCGCAGGAAAAACGTGATCGCGCTGCCTTCGGCCCTCCAGCCGGCGGACACGACGTTGCCGGTCATCCGGTGCTCGCCGAGTTCGACGCGCTGGTCACCGAAACCAACGAGATGGTCTCGGCCGTCCTGTCGCAGTGGGCGGCCAGCGCACCTGCCACCGCCGGGACGCACACACCGGTCGCCGCACAGGCTCCACCCGCGCGTCCTGCCACTGGCTCTGCCACCGGGCCCGGTGGACGTCCGGCTCCGCCGGCCGGGGCGCCGGCTGGGCCACCAGTCCCGCTGGCCGGCTCGCCGGTGCCGCCGGACGGGCGAAACGTCCGGCATGTTCGGCGCACATTGTCGATCGAGACGATGCCGTACATCATCGATCACTGCTTCTACCAGCAGCCGCCACGGTGGCCGCACCTCGCCGACAGGTTTCCGGTGGTCCCGATGACCGCCGTGCTGGAATTGATGATCGATCAGGCGCGGGCGGTCGTGCCCGGTCGCGTCGTTGTCGGTGTCACCGACGTCCGGGCCCTTCGCTGGCTGGCGATCGAACCGGCGGTCGAGGTGACCGTCACCGCGACCGTCCTGCCGGCCGCGGCCGGGCAGGACGCGGTACGGGTGAGTATCGACGGGTACGCGCACGGCACGGTCATCCTCGCCGACGCCTTTCCGGCGGGACCGGCGCCGTCGGACGAACCCCTGCCCGAGCTGCGCAACGAGGTGGTGGACGGGCAGTCGGTCTACCGCAGCGGACGGCTGTTCCACGGGCCCGGTTATCAGGGGCTGGTCACGGTCGGGCCGATTTCCCCCACGGGCGTCCACGGTGAGCTCGTCGTGACGGCCGCGCCCGGCGCGCTGCTCGACGCCGCGGGCCAGCTGTTCGGCTACTGGCCGAGGGACTACCTCGCCGCGGACTGGCTCCTGCTGCCCTCGGCCCTGCGAAACGTGCGGTTCTTCGGCCCGCACCCGGCCGTGGGGGAGCGGCTGACCTGCACGGTGTGGGTGCGTGACGTCCGGGACAGGGCTGTCACCGCCGATCTGGAGGTGCGCGCCGCGGACGGCACGGTGTGGGCGCGCATCGAGGGCTGGACCGACCGCCGTTTCTCCCAGGACGAGGTGATGTGGGCGATGTTGCTGCGACCGGCGCGCAACGCCATCGCCGAACGGGCCGGCGGCGGCTGGGTGTTCGCCCGGGAGCACTGGGCGGACACAGCCTCCCGCGAGCTGGTCGTGCGCTACCATCTCGACGCCGGCGAACGGGCCTTCCTGGCGGCGAAGAATCCGAAGGCCGCGCGGGAGTGGCTGCTCGGGCGGATCGCCGCGAAGGACGCCGTCCGCCACTGGTTGTGGGACGGTGGTGCCACCGACGTGTGGGGCATCGAGGTCGGCGTGTCCAACGAGGCGTCCGGGCGTCCGGTGATCGACAGGTTGCCGGGCCGCGACGGTGTGCCGGCGCTGCCCCCGCGGGTCTCCTTGGCGCACACGGCGTTCCTTGCGGTGGCGGTCGTGCATCCCGATGGTGATGTGGGTATCGATATCGAACGGGTGACACCACGTCCGGAGGGGGTGGAGGCAATGGCGCTCACCGGTGCCGAGCGCGCCCTTCTCACCGGCCTGGCCGGAGCCGACGCCGATCAGCGGGCACTGTGGTTCACCAGGTTCTGGACCGCCAAGGAGGCCGTGGCCAAGGCCGACGGCACCGGCCTGGTGGGCAAGCCGAAACGGTTCGTTGTCGAGGCGGTCACACCGGGTTATTTCCGGGTACGGGTGGATGGTCCGCAACCGCACGTCCGCTGGGTCGCGCACCAGTCGATCAATGCGCTGGGTGCGCCCTTGGACGACCGTGGGCATCCTCTGGACGACCATGGGGATGCGGTACGGGCAGGCGCGCAGGCACCGGGGTACGACGTCGACAGTCACCCGGCCGACAGTCACCCGGCCGACAGT
>NZ_CAAAFT010000119.1:22361-23888 GCF_900634765.1 Candidatus Protofrankia californiensis
TCACCCGGCCGACAGTCACCCGGCCGACAGTCACCCGGCCGACAGTCACCCGGTCGACGGCCGCACGGCCGGCAGCACACCTGTTGATCGTTACGCCGTCGACGGCAACGCCGTTGATCGTTACGTTGTGGCGTGGACCTCACCCGAGGTCGAACGGGCGGCGCGTGAGAATGAAGGAGCGTGGGCATGACGGCCGAGTACCTGGCAACCGGGTACCCGACGACCAGCCATCCGGGGGCATCCGACGCTGTCGTAGCCGGCGGGGTGGCATCCGGTGAGATAGGCGGGATAGACCAGGTAGCGACATGGGACGTCGAGCGGGCCGCGGTCGAGGAGCGGATCCTGCGCGAGGTTGTGGCGCTGCTGCACGACGTCATCGGCGAGGAGTACGTAATCGACCTTGAGATCGACCCGTCGACGTCGTTCAACACCGACCTGGAGCTGGAGAGCATCGAGTTCGTCACCCTTGCCGACCGGATGCGGCACCGTTACGGCGACACGGTCGACTTCGTCGGTTTCCTCGCCGACAAGAGCGTTGACGAAGTGATCAACATGCGGGTCGGTGAGGTCGTCTCCTTCATCGCCGACTGCCTGACACCGCCCCGGTCGTAGCGGTGGCCGACATTCTCGCCAACGGCGTCCGCCTGCACGTTCAGCGGCTGTCACCCAAAGGCGGCCCGAAACCCGAGTCGCCGGTTGTCGTCATGGTGCACGGCATGGTCATGGACAACATGTCCAGCTTCTACTTCTCGCTCGGGAACAGCCTCGCCCACGCCGGCGCCGACGTGATCTGCTACGACCTACGGGGCCACGGCCGCAGCGAACGGACGCCCGACGGCTACGCGATGGCGAACTCCATGGCGGATCTTTCGGCGATGCTCGACGCGCTCGGCGTCGACCGTCCCGTCCACCTGGTGGGCAACAGCTACGGGGCGACCATGGCCTTGTCCTACGCCCTGGAACACACCGGATGCGTGGCAAGCCTCACGATGATCGAACCGCCTTTCCTCGTCGAGGGCCTCGGCGCGCAGATGGCCCGGTCGCTGGCACAGGTCTCCGCCGGGCTCAGCGATGCCGAGGTCGAGCGGTGGCTGGCGCTGTCCGCTGGGCGGGCCGTCAGCCGGATCACTCGTAGCGCCCAGTCACTGCTGCGGGAGACCTCGATCGCCCAGGACATGCTCGCCACCGAGCCCTTCTCCCCCGAGCGGCTGGCCCGCCTCGGCATCCCCGTACTGGCGGTCTACGGGGCGAACTCCGACATCGCCGACCACGCCGAAGGGCTTGCCAGGCTCGTCCCGGACTGCACATTGATCATCCTGGAGCACCACACCCACGCGGTGCTGCGAGAGGCCACCGACTACCTGCGCATCCTCACCAGATGGTGGCTGTTCCAGCCCGATACCCCGGTACCGCCCTACTCCCGCACCGCGGGGCAGCAGTTCGACACCCCCGACTGGGTGACCCGGATGGTTCCGCCGCCGGACCTCAACCGTCCGGACAGCAATCCCAACCGTCCGGACAGCATCC
>NZ_CAAAFT010000119.1:24603-25569 GCF_900634765.1 Candidatus Protofrankia californiensis
GTCCGGACAAGGATCCCAACCGTCCGGACAAGGATGTCGGCACCAGGGCATCCTCGTGAGCCGCTTCCTGTTCGTCGTCCCCCCACTGACCGGGCATGTCAACCCGGCGGTCGGGATCGCCGGCGAACTCGCCGAACGCGGTCACGAGGTCGCTGTCGCGGGCCACGCCGGCGTGGTCGGGCCGCTGCTGGCACCCGGTCTGACCCTGCTGCCGCTTGCCGGGACGCTCCGCGACTCCGATCAGGCTGCCGTTGAGGAGAAATCCAGAAAGCTGCGTGGCCCGGCATCCCTGAAGTTCCTGTGGAAGGACTTCCTCATCCCGCTGGCTGTCTCGATGGTCGACGAGGTCGAGGCGAAGGTCGACCAGTTCGCCCCGGACGTACTGGTCGTGGACCAGCAGGCGGTCGGAGCCGCGCTCGTGGCCCGCCGCCGCGCCCTGCCGTGGGTGACCCTTGCCACCACGTCCGCGGAACTGGATGATCCGTACCAATTCCTGCCCGGGGTCGGGCAGTGGGTGCTTGACACGTTGCGTGACTTCCAGTGTTCCCAGGGTGTGCCCGAACACGAAGCGCGCGTTGGTGACCTGCGGTTCTCCGACCAGCTGACCTTGGTGTGCTCGGTGCCCCGGATGCTGCGCACAGGAGGCTTTCCCGACCACTACGGCTTCGTCGGTGTGCCCCTCGGGCGGCGGCCCGCCGCGGCCTTCCCCTGGGACTGGTTGGATCCCGACCGCGAGCACGTGCTGGTTTCGCTGGGGACGGTGACCCGCGAGGTCGGCAGCCGGTTCCTGCAGGTCGCGGCCGACGCGCTCCAACCGCTCGGGCACCGGCTGCAGGCGATAGTCGTGGCGCCACCCGGAATCCTCGGCCCACGCGGCGCGGCTCCCGCGGCCGACGGTGGCCTGGCCGGCGCTGGTCCGGACGGTGTTGGCCAGGCTGGTGCTGGCCAGGCTGGTGGTGACCTGGA
>NZ_CAAAFT010000120.1:0-3706 GCF_900634765.1 Candidatus Protofrankia californiensis
GGTCAGAGCGGTATTGCCCGGATGCCGCCACGGGCGTGCGGGCATACCGCGACCGCGCGCGGATGCTGCGACCTTTTATCCAGCCGCGGGCCTGGCTCGATGTGGGTACCGGAGCCGGCCGCTTCTGTGACGCCGCCCGGGACGTCTGGCCCACCACCGTGTTCGACGGGCTGGACGAGTCCGACGGTGTCGAGGAGGCCAGCCGCAGACGGTGGGTGGACGGTGGATACCGGGGTGTTCTCGCCGATTTCACCGACCGGCTGAGCGGCCGGTACGACGTCGTCAGCATGTTCCACCACCTGCAACATGTCCGTGATCCGTTGCTGGAACTCGACTTGGCGGCCGAGGTGCTCGTTCCCGGCGGCTATCTCCTGCTCGAGCTGCCGAATACCCGGTCTCCGGTCGCGCGTGCCCTCGGACCTTTCTGGGCCGGTTGGTGCGTTCCCCGGCATCTGTGCCTGCCGACCGTCGACAATCTCACCAGCGGGCTGACCGAACGCGGTCTGCGGCCGGTCGCGATACAGTTCGGCCGGGCGCACCGACCCGGCGACCTGACCGCCGCGGTGTTCCTGCTGGCGCAGTGGCTGGCGCCGGACCCGGGTCTGCCGTGGTTGTCCGCCGAACCCGGCGTCCGGCGGAGGTTGCGGCGTGGCGGTGCGCTTGTCGCGGTGACTCCCTTCCTGGCCGTCGCGGCTGCCGCGGATTTTGTGCTGCGGCCGGTGCTCCGTGGTGGGCACCGTGCCAACACCTTTCGGATTCTTGCCCGCAAGGAGTTCTGAGAGCCAGGCTGTGGACGGGCCGGGCATATAATCGTTCCGTTGGCGTCGAGGTATTTCGTCAGGTGGTCGTCGTGCTGTCCGGTCGAGTTCTGCCCGGGTCGCCCGTCCCGGGTGGTTCGTCGTAGCGCCAGTCGTGGACGAGTCCGATGACGAAGATTCCGACGAAGAGGATCAGCAATGGCAGCAGAATCATTCATGCTCCCAGGGGGGGTGGGGAAGTGAAGTGGGGATCGGCTCCGGTCACGGGGCGAACGCCGTCCCAGCCTGACTACCCGCTCCCGGATGCATCTCACCTGACGTTCGCGTGGAGTGACGCTGTGACACGTTCCGGCGTTGCGGACGGATGTTCCGCCGATTGGGTGGCGGGAGGATCCTGGTTGGGCGTACCGTCACATCCACCGTCAACGCGGGAGCTTCCGACGAAGGAGGCTGAGAGGGCGGCTGGGGTTGACCCACGGTGCCGCCGACCGCTGGAACCTGTCCGGATAATGCCGGCGTAGGGAGCCGTCACTGTGGTGCTGCCTGTTGACCGACCAGTCTCCGTGGCCACGCCCGTCAGCAGCGGGGCGTCCGTCACCGGAGGCGCCACTGGCACCGCGCGCGTGCCCGGTGGTTCACCCGCACCTGTCACCTCCGGCCCGCTGCCCGGCAGCCGCAAGACCTATCTGATCGGCTCCGCGAACGGTCTGCGGGTGCCCATGCGTGAGGTGGTGCTGTCCACGGGCGACAGCGTGATCCTGTATGACACCTCCGGGCCGTACACCGATGCCGAGCAGGTCACCGACGTGCGCCGGGGGCTGGCTCCGCTGCGGGACGCCTGGATCGCCGCTCGCGGTGACACCGAGGTCTACCAGGGCACCGCACCCGAGATCCGGCACGGGGAGGGGCTGCGCAAGCCTTCACCCAGACGGGCGCTGCCCGGCCGGGCCGTCACCCAGCTTGCCTACGCGCGCCGGGGCGAGGTCACCCCGGAGATGGAGTTCGTGGCGCTGCGCGAGGGCCTGCCGGTCGAGACCGTGCGGGCGGAGATCGCCGCTGGTCGCGCGGTGCTGCCCGCGAACGTCAACCACCCTGAGTCCGAGCCGATGGCGATCGGCCGCGCCCTCCTGGTGAAGATCAATGCGAACATCGGGAACTCGGCGGTGACCTCGTCCATCGAGGAGGAGGTGGACAAGATGGTGTGGGCGACCCGCTGGGGTGCCGACACCGTCATGGACCTGTCCACCGGGCGTGACATCCACACCACCCGGGAATGGATCATCCGGAACTCGCCGGTCCCGATCGGGACCGTACCGATCTACCAGGCGCTGGAGAAGGCCGGCGGCAAGGCCGAGGAACTGTCCTGGGAGGTCTACCGGGACACCGTCATCGAGCAGTGCGAGCAGGGTGTGGACTACATGACCGTCCATGCCGGGGTGCTGCTGCGCTACATCCCGCTGACCGCGCGGCGCAAGACCGGGATCGTCTCCCGCGGCGGGTCGATCCTGGCCGCGTGGTGCCTGGCCCACCACCAGGAGAACTTCCTCTACACGCACTTCGCCGAGCTGTGCGAGATCCTTCGCGCCTATGACGTGACCTTCTCACTGGGGGACGGGCTGCGTCCCGGCTCGATCGCCGACGCCAACGACGCCGCCCAGCTCGCGGAGCTGGCGACGCTCGGGGAGCTCACGTCGGTGGCGTGGGAGCACGACGTCCAGGTCATGATCGAGGGCCCTGGGCACGTCCCGATGAACAAGATCAAAGAGAACGTGGACCTGCAGCGCGAGCTGTGCCACGACGCGCCCTTCTACACCCTCGGGCCGCTGACCACGGACATCGCCCCGGGCTACGACCACATCACGTCCGCGATCGGCGCCGCGATGATCGGCTGGTACGGCACGGCGATGCTCTGCTACGTCACACCCAAGGAGCACCTCGGGCTGCCCGACCGCGACGACGTCAAGGCCGGAGTGATCGCCTACAAGATCGCTGCGCACGCGGCGGACCTGGCCAAGGGGCATCCGGGCGCCCAGGCATGGGACGACGCCCTGTCCGACGCACGGTTCGACTTCCGGTGGACCGACCAGTTCCATCTCGCGCTCGACCCGGAGACCGCCGAGGCGTTCCACGACGAGACCCTGCCCGCGACGCCCGCGAAGTCGGCACACTTCTGCTCGATGTGCGGCCCCCACTTCTGCTCGATGAAGATCACGCAGGATGTGCGCAGGTACGCCGCAGAGCACGGCATGGGGGAGACCGAGGCCGTGGATGCCGGTATGCGGGAGAAGTCGGCGGAGTTCGCCGCCCGCGGGAGTCACGTCTACCTCCCGATCGCGGAAGCATAGGTGGTTCCGGTCGCTATCGCGACGGTTTCCACCTACGGTTTCCGCGGCTGTAGGTGGAAACCGTCGCTGTCACAACGGTTTCCACCTACGGATCCGGGTGGGTCGGGCCGGGCCGCTGGTCAGGTTGCCGGCTTCTCCGCGTGACCGCCGAACTGCTTGCGCATCGCGGACAGCAGCTTGTCGGCGAACAGGGCCTCGCCGCGTGAGCTGAACCGCTCGTACAGCGAGGCGGTGAGGACGTGGGCGGGTACGCCCTCCTCCACCGCCGCCAGCACCGTCCAGCGGCCCTCACCCGAGTCGGAGACCCGGCCGCTGAACGATTCCAGCTTCGGGTCCTCGACGAGCGCGGCCGCGGTCAGATCCAGCAGCCAGGAACTGACCACGCTGCCGCGGCGCCACACCTCGGCCACCGCCGCGGTGTCGATGTCGTACTGGTAGTACTCCGGATGCGCGAGCGGGGTGGTCTCGGCGTCGTGCTCACCTGCGTGGTCCCGGCCGATACCGGCCTTCTCCAGGATGGCCATGCCTTCGGCGAACGCGGCCATCATGCCGTACTCGATACCGTTGTGGATCATCTTGACGAAATGCCCGGCACCGTTTGGC
>NZ_CAAAFT010000120.1:3753-4415 GCF_900634765.1 Candidatus Protofrankia californiensis
CGAACGCGGCCATCATGCCGTACTCGATACCGTTGTGGATCATCTTGACGAAATGCCCGGCACCGTTTGGCCCGCAATGCAGATAACCCTTTTCCTCCCTGGTCGGTTCGCCGATACGCCCCGGTGTGCGCGGTGCCTGCCCGAACCCTGGGGCGATCGCGGCGAAGATCGGGTCAAGGTGTGACACCACGTCGCTCTCGCCACCGATCATGAGGCAGAATCCGCGTTCCAGCCCGAAGACCCCGCCGGACGTGCCGATATCGACGTAGTGGATGCCCCGGCCGCCGAGCTCCTTTGCCCGGTCGACGTCGTCACGGTAGTAGGAGTTCCCTCCGTCGATGATGATGTCGCCGGCGGTGAAGTGCTCGGCCAGCGCGAGCACGGTCTCACCGGTGATCCCGGCCGGGACCATCACCCAGGCGGCGCGGGGGGCGGAGAGTTTCGCCGCGAACTCGGCCAGCGTGGTGGCTCCGGTGGCGCCCTCGGTCACCAGTTGCTGCACCGCGTCGGCGTTGACGTCGTAGACGACGCAGTCGTGGCCGTGGCGCATCAGCCGGCGCACGAGGTTGGCGCCCATCCGGCCAAGGCCGATCATCCCGAGCTGCACGAGGTCTCCTGTTGGTTGTTGTCTGGTGCGGTGCGGTGCGGTGCGGTCGGAGGCC
>NZ_CAAAFT010000120.1:4707-9389 GCF_900634765.1 Candidatus Protofrankia californiensis
AAGGCCGATCATCCCGAGCTGCACGAGGTCTCCTGTTGGTTGTTGTCTGGTGCGGTGCGGTGCGGTGCGGTCGGAGGCCAACAGACCCTCGGTCATTGTCTCCCGGCACCGGGCTCGCCACCGCGTGACCGGTCGCCGGCCCGGTGCTCGTTGTGCCACATGCGGAGGCTCGTTGCGCCACCCATGGGCCCGATCGCAGCGTCACCAACAGGAGTTAATTCTGTGCGTCGAGTGGCGTCGAACGCGGCCGGAGAGGGCGAAGAAGCGGGGAGCCCGAGCCGGAGAACACCCGCCCGGGCTCCCGCCGTTCAAGCTCTCAGGCGGAGGCGGCGGCCAGTGCCTTCTCGCGCTTCTCCTCGTATGTGCGGGCGAGGTCGTCCAGGGCCTTGAGATAGTGCCCGACGTTTTCGCGAGCCTGTTCGGCCTCTGCGTCCAGGCCGGTCAGCTCGAAGAACTTCCAGTGCCGAAGCAGCGGCGTGACAACGTCGTCGTGGTGGATGCGCAGGTCGTAGATGCCGGCTTTGGCCATCCGCTTGGCCTTGTTCTCGAAGTCGTCGATGCCCGTCCCGGGCATCTGGAATGTCATGATCTCCTCGGCGATGGCCTGCACCGTCGCGGACGGGGCGATCTCCAACGCGGCGGTGACCAGGTTACGGTAGAAGATCATGTGGAGGTTCTCGTCCGCGGCGACCCGGGTAAGGAGCTTCTCGGCGACCGGGTCCTGGGTGAAACGCCCGGTGTTGCGGTGGCTGATCCGCGTGGCGAGTTCCTGGAACGACACGTAGGCGATGGTGCGCAGGGGCGTCTTGTCGCCGCTGGCGAACCCCTTCTCCATCTGGTGCATGCGGCCGCGTTCGAGGGCGACCGGGTCGATACCACGGGTGACCATCAGGTAGTCCCGCATCACGATGCTGTGACGTCCCTCCTCGGCCGTCCAGCGGTGCACCCAGGTACCCCACGCGCTGTCCCGGCCGAAGATCGTGGCGATCTCACGGTGGTAGCTGGGGAGGTTGTCCTCGGTGAGCAGGTTGACCTCGAAGGCGATCTGGGCCACGTCGGACAGCCTGGACTGGCCCGGTTCCCAGGGCAGGGTGTCGAAGTCACGACCCAGGCTCCACGGGACGTACTCGTGCGGCATCCACTCGGCGGCGAGGTCCAGGTGACGGTTGAGGTTGGCCGCGGCGACGGGCTCAAGTTCGTGCAGCAGGTTGATGTCTGGGGCGGATGTCATGCCTGTCACCCTGGCAGGCCAACTGCGTGGCGGACTACGTCCGGCAGGTGTGGACTCCGCCCCCGCAGTCTGTTCCCCGGGAACAAAAGCGCAGCCACCGGAGGACCCAAGGTAATGCAATCATGCGCCTTCTCGGCGCCGGCCCATACATGATCGAAAACTGTCAGAGGGACGTGCGGGGACGACAGGCTGTCAGGAGGACGTGAGGGAGGACAGGCTTGCCAGGCCGAGCGCACCACGGGCGTGGTCGATCAGGCCGGCCGCCGCCGCGGAGTGTCCGGCCTGTTCGACCTCCTGACACAGGCGGGTGATGTCCCGGCGCGTCATGCCGGATTCAATCATCATGGCGTGGGCGATGGCCTCGTGGCCCAGGGCTACGGCCTTCTCGGCGTCGCCTGTCCGGACGTGGGCGACCCCCAGTCTGGTGAGGAACTCGACGCGGTCGCGAGGTACCTCCTCGTCGAGGTCGTCGAGGTCGTCGAGGGCAGCCTCGAAGTGGGGTATCGCTTCGTCGGGGTTGCCGCCGGACAGCAGCGCCTCACCGGCGGAGAACGCAACGTCCTTGCGACGCGCCCAGTACATGTAGGGAGGGTTGTCCTCGGGCCGGACCTCGTCGATCAACGTGTAGGCGAGGTCGGTTTCGGCGGTGGCATCCCTGCTGTTGCCCGCGCGGCTGTGGGCGACGGCCAGGTCGGCCGCGATCACAGCCCGTTCGATGGCGCTGAGCATGGAGCAGGCACCGGCCTGGGCGCGGTGCAGCAGGCTGACCGCGTCCGCGGGCTGCCCGTACCAGGTGACCTGTTCGGCCATACAGCGCAGGACGTTGGCACCGAGAGCGGGCGAGCCCGCCTCGTGGGCGGCGCGCAGCGCAACAAGCCAGCAACGCTGGGCCGTACCGTACTGCCCGACGTCGTACATCGCCCACCCGGCCAGCCGCGCCAGCTCCGCCGCGACCGCGTAGAGGCGGGCCTGATGGGTGTCGCTGTGGGTACCGACGCGCAGCAGGCGGACGGTGATCGCAAGTTCGGTGCGGGACAGGGCGTACACGTCGTTGCCGCCGAGGACGTCACTCATCCGCCGCAGGGCGTCGACCCGGTCCTCGAAACCGCGGACGAGCGGGTCGTCGACGAGCTGACCGGTGGGTACGGCCCCCTCGCGGCGCGCGCGTGCTGCCAGCCACCGTTCCGCGGCGGAGTCCAGGGATGGTCCCGACACCGGAAGGAAGCGGTGAGGCTGTCTGGCGTGGGTCATCTTCACGAGTTCCCGGGTGAGTCCGTCACCCGTCCACAGCAGGTCCAGGCCGGTGTTCGCAGGTGTGATCTGCTCCTGGACCGGCTGGCCGGCGTGCCTGCGGCCGGTGTCGGGGAGGTCGGTGGTGTTCCGGGTACGGCCGGCAGCTTCAGGCTGTCGGCGGGGTCCGTCCGGATCCCCTCCTGGATGTGCCTGCGTTGTCACGGCGGGTCTCTCCCGTCTCCGTACGGAACTACTGTCAATCGTAGCCGTGCGAATACAACGTCCCTTTGCGGGGTTGCTGTCCCTCTCAGGGGAGCCTGTTTGCAGATCTTCTGTCCGGCTTGTTGATCGAACGAAAGATCCGGAACGGCTCCGAGAATCCTGCGACTTGTTCTGGTCGGTGCGGGATCGGGGTGTTGGCTAGCCTGACGAACCCAGGGGGTGTACCTCCCCGTGTCGGCAATGCGGGGGGCTGTGTTATAAGCGGCCAGTAGATGTTGCCCGACCCCGGGAGTGGTCAGGTTGTTCGCCCGTCCGTCGGTCGGCGTCGAGGGCGTACAGATATAGGCGGACCTCCAGAACGGGCAGACGTCGCGAGCCGATCCGGTGTTCTGCGAGCACAGAGTCCCACTACCCATGTAACTTACCACTCATGCCGTGTATGACCAGTGGTCATCCCCACTCGGGGGGCGTCGTTCGGTCGGGACGTGGTTACGCGTTACCCCTGTGTTCACCCGGGCGAAATCAATTTTTCGGCTCCCGGTCGGGGTGATTGGTTTTCTTGCGGAAGGTCCGTCCGTGCTCGCCCGACTCCTTCTTCGAGCTTGGTTTTTTCAGTGTTTTTCCCCTGTTTTTCTTCTATCGATACCGTCCCGGTTCGCCGTCGTGACCTGCCTTGATGGCGCAGAGTGACTTTTTAATGTCTCTGTGTCGTCAGGTTGCCGTCCGGTTGGCACCGCCATACGGCGTCAATTTCCTAGACGTTTCCCAGTTGTTTCATGAACCATTTTCGGGCGCTTTCCGGACGTCTCGGCGCGCTTTTCTGCGGCCGGTCACCGACCTCGGCCGAGGGCCGGCTCGGACTGTCCGTGCCAGGACCGGCCGCCGGCCCGGACGTCCGGCGCGCCGAGGCGGGCCGCATCGGCGGTCCGGTCGTCGGCCTGCTGCTGGGACTCCCGCTCGGCCGCCACCCGCGCCCGGTAGTGCTCGATCTCGGCGGCAACGGCCCGCTGGTCCCAGCCCAGTTCGGGTGCGACGAGTTCGGCGACGTGTACGGCGGCCTCGAGCCCGCGGTCCCAGGTCTCGATCGAGATTCGGGTACGGCGGGTGAGCACATCGTCCAGGTGCAGTGCCCCCTCATGGGAGGCGGCGTACACGACCTCCGCCGCCAGGTAGGCGCCGGCCCCGCGTACCGGCCGTCCGAGCTCGGGCCGCTGCCCGACAAGGGCGAGGACCTCCTGCGTGAGGGTGCCGTAGCGCCCCAACAGGTGCTCGACCCAGGCCACGTGGATCCCGACGGACTGGGCGAGCGCCTCCCGCGCGTTCCACAGCGCCGGGTAGCCGTCGGCGCCGAGGAGGGGAATCCGATCGGTGCAGGACGGCGGTACGTGACGGTTCATCCCGTGCACGGCCGAGTCGACCGCGTCCCTGGCCATCACCCGGTACGTGGTGTACTTCCCGCCGGCCACCATGGTCAGGCCGGACAGTGGCGAGACCACCGCGTGTTCCCGGGACAGGTGGGAGGAGTCCTCCGACTCGCCCGACAGCAGCGGCCGCAGCCCCGCATAGACACCGGTGATGTCGTCGGTGGTCAGCGGCGTGCGCAGCACCCTGTTGAGGCGCGTGAGGAGGTAGTCGATGTCGGCGCTGCTGGCAGCCGGGTGGGCGAGGTCGAGGTTCCAGTCCGTGTCGGTCGTTCCGACAATCCAGTGACTGCCCCAGGGGATCACGAACAGCACGCTGGTCTCGGTGCGCAGGATCAGCCCGGTGGTGGAGTGGATCCGGTCCCGCGGCACCACCAGATGGATGCCCTTGGAGACACGGACCGACAGCTGGCCACGCCCACCGGCCATCGCCTGGATGTCGTCGGTCCACACGCCCGCGGCGTTGATGGTCTGGCGGGCGCGAACGTCGATCTGCCCGCCGCCTTCGAGGTCGTGGACACGCACCCCCGTGACCCGGTCGCCCTCGCGCAGCAGGCCCGTCACCCGGGCGCTGG
>NZ_CAAAFT010000121.1:0-6131 GCF_900634765.1 Candidatus Protofrankia californiensis
CAGCGCGGGGACGGCACGCAGCGCGGCCCGCCTGGTCAGGTGACGGTGGTGCGGTACCTCCCGGCGGCCGCCGAGGGTGTCGTAGAGCACCATCCCGCTGCCGACGTAGGCGCGTTCCCACGCCCGGTGGGTGAGCGGGAACAGGAACGGAACCGGGTGGACGAGGTGTGGGCAGAGCGTGTTCAGTAGCAGCGCACGCTCCCGCAGTGCCTCACCGACCAGCGCCATGTTGAGCTGTTCGAGGTAGCGCAGCCCGCCGTGGATCAGTTTGCTGGACCGGCTGGACGTGCCGGCCGCGAGGTCACGGGCTTCGAGCAGCGCCACGGACAGCCCCCGGGTCGCCGCGTCGAGCGCGACGCCGGCACCGGTGACGCCGCCACCGATGACGACGACGTCGACGACGTCGGACTCCATCTGGCGCAGGGCGTCACCGCGGGTGGTGGGATTCAGCCGTGCCGGAACGATCATCGTGTTCCCCGTCCCCGGAGCGTGGAGGCTAGACGTGGCGCGGACAGGTCACATCGTGCCTGCCGCCAACAAGGTCCGCATGGTAGCTTGCTCAAGGTAATCGGCGGCCCAGGGCAATGATGCGTGCCGGGGCCTGTCCGGTGAATCTTCGATCGCGCGGATCGGCGGCCGGACGACCGGGCCACCCCACTGCGACCAGAGACCACCCCCACCCCACTGCCTTGTCGTCTCCACTGCCTTGTCATCGCCGACAGGCTCCCCTGTCGGCTCCTCCTCCGCCCTGCGGGAGGCTGCCTGATGGACCTCAGCTTCACCCCCGACGAGGAGCGGTTCCGCACCCAGCTGCGGGCCTGGCTCGCCGACAATGTCCCGCGGCAGTGGCGGTCGCCGTCGTTCTGGTCCACCGTCAGCGAGGCGGAGGCGTTCGAGCTGCGCAGGGACTGGGAGCGCGTCCGCTACCGTGCCGGCTTCGCCGGTATCTCCCTGCCCCGGGAGTACGGCGGCCGCGGCGGGACGCCGGGCATGCAGGCGATCCACGACGAGGAGACCGCGCGCGCCCGCGTGCCCCACTCGGTCAACCAGATCGGCCTGACCTTCCTCGTGCCCACCGTCATGGCGATCGGGACCGACGAGCAGAAGCGGGACATCATCCCCCCGATGCTGCGCAACGACGTCATCTGGTGCCAGGGCTTCTCCGAACCCGGCGCGGGCTCGGACCTCGCGGCCCTGCGCACCGTCGGCGTACTCGACGGTGACGAGTTCGTCGTCACGGGCCAGAAGGTCTGGACGACCAACGCCGCGCACGGAGACAAGATCTTCACTCTCGTCCGGACGGAACCCGGCTCGAAGCGGCACCACGGCATCTCCATGCTGCTGATCGACATGCACCAGGACGGGGTCGAGGCCCGGCCGCTGCGCCAGATGAGCGGCGCGAGCGAGTTCGGCGAGGTCTTCTTCACCAACGCCCGGGTGAAGGTCACCGACTGCCTCGGCGGCGTCGGCAACGGCTGGTCCACGGCGATGCTGCTGCTGTCGTTCGAACGCGGCGCCTCCGGCCTGGCCCAGTACACGGCGTTCCGCCGCCAGTTCGACGAGATCGTGGCAGCGGCCTGCGCCGAGCAGATCGACGACCCGGTCCTGCGCCAGCGGCTCGCCCGCCGGATCGTCGACCTCGAATGCCTGCGGTACCACGCCATGCACGTGCTCACCCAGGTCGAGCAGGGCGGGGAGCTCGGAGCCGAGTCGTCGCTGACCAAGCTCCAGTGGTCCCAGACGCATCAACAGCTGTGGGAGACCTTCGACGACCTGCTCGGCCCGGAGGCCACCCTGGCCCGGCCGCGTCCCGACGCGGACATGCGTTCCATGCACCGTGAGGCGATGTGGTCGCGTTCGGTCACCATCTGGGGTGGATCCTCCCAGGTGCAGCGCACCATCGTCGCCGAGCGCGTCCTCGGCCTTCCCCGATAGCCTTCGACAACCTTCAGCCGGACGGGCCATCATGTACTTTGCGCTGACCGAGGAGCAGCAGGCTCTCGGCGACACTGTCCGTGACTACCTTGCGGACCGGTTCGACCTGAAGGCCGTCCGGGCGGTCTTCGAGGACTCCGGCGGTGACGGCCACCCCGCCGAGCTGTGGAAGGCCGCGGGGGAACAGGGCTGGCTGGCCGTGCTCGTTCCCAAGGCCCACGACGGGCTCGGCCTCGGCCTGGTGGACGCTCAGGTGGTCGCCCGCGCCTTCGGTGCGGGTGTCGTCCCCGGGCCGTGGCTGCCCACGCTGCTCGCGGGGGAGGCCGTCCGCCTCGCCGGATCGGACGGGCACAAGCGCGCCCTGCTGCCCCGTATCGCCACCGGTGACCTGGTGGCCACGGTGGCGCTGCGCGGCCCCTCCGGTCGTTACGGCCCCTCGGGCGTGCGCGTCGCCGCCGATGTGGCGGGTCGGCTCACGGGGTCCGCGCTGCCCGTCGAATATGCCGAGGTCGCGCAGACCGTCGTCGTGGCCGCCACCGAGACGTCCGGGGACGTCGGGCTGTACCTGGTGGATCCGCGCTCGCCGGGTGTCACCGTGTCCGGGCTGGACAGCTACGACGGCACGGTGCGGACGGCGTCGGTGCTCCTCGACGCGGTGAGCGCGCAGCGGTTGCCGGGGTCGTCGACCGCCGTCTTCGCCGATCTGCTCGACCGGGCCGCCGTACTCACCGCCGCCGACCTCGTCGGTCTTGCCCGCGAGGCGCTCGTCCGCACCGTCACCTACGACCGCGACCGCGTGCAGTTCGGCCGGCCGGTCGGTTCCTTCCAGGCGCTCAAGCACCATCTCGCCGACCTGCACCTGGCCGTGACCATGGCCGGGCACGCGGTGCTGTATGCGGCTCACGCGCTGGACGTCGGGCTTGCCGACCGCCGGCTCGCGGTCGCCGTGGCCAAGAGCAAGGCCGGTGACACCGCCCGGGAGGTGACCGGGACGATGATCCAATATCACGGGGGGATCGGCTACACCTGGGAGCACGAGGCCCACTTCTTCTACAAGCGGGCCAAGCGCGAGGTCTACAGCTACGGAGACCCGGTTCAGCACCGTGAGCGGGTCGCGGCCCTTACCATCGGCGCGCCGTCCGCGCTGTCCGCGCCGCCTTTGTTCTAGTTTTGTTCTTATTTTGTCCTAGTTGTCGACCGCGAGGATCTGCTGTACCAGGGCCTCGGCGGCTGGAAGCGCCGCCCGGCGGTCGGCCGGTACCAGACCGATGCGGGTACGGCGGTCGAGCAGGTCGTCGGCGTCCAGGGCGCCCTCGTGCCGCAGCGCGAACAGCAGCTCCGCGCCGGTCACTTCGACGCCGGCGCACAGTGGCACGAGCAGCCCGGGATCGCCCCGGGCACCCTCGATCACCGCGGGAGCCTCGGTGCCGTAGCGGGCGACGAGCCTGGCCGGGGCGTCCACGGTGGCGAGCCTCGACCAGTCGGCCGCGCCGACCAGCGGCAGGTGCCGGGTACGGCACGGGCCCACGTCCAGACCACCGGTCCGTACCAACGTGTCCACGGTGTCGGCGGCCATCCGCCGGTAGGTCGTGAGCTTGCCCCCGACAACGGTGACCATGCCGCCGGGCGAGGTGATGACCGCATGGCGCCGGGACAGGTCCGCGGTGCGCCCGGCTCTACCAGCCAGCAGCGGCCGCAACCCGGCGAAGGCTCCCAGGACGTCGCCCCGGCCGACCGGCACCGCGAGAACGCTCGACAGCACGTCCAGCAGGTAGTCCAACTCGGCGGTGGTCGGCACCGGCACGTCGGCGACGGCGTCGACCGGTTCGTCGGTGATCCCGACATAGACGTGACCGTCCGGCTGGGGCAACGCGAACACGTACCGGTTACGCTCGCCGGGCACCGGGATGATGATCGCCGTTCGCAGGCCGTGGAAGACGGCGTCCGCCACGACGAGATGGGTTCCGCGGCTGGGGCGCAGGTGTACATCACCGCACAGCTCGCCGACCCACACCCCGGTGGCGTTCACCACGCTGCGGGATTTCAGCGTCACCGACGAGTTGTTCATGGTGTCGACGGCGATGGCACCGCTGCCGTCGGCCTCCCGCACCCGGCAGCGGGTGATGATGCGTGCGCCGTGCCGGGCTGCCGTCCGGGCGATCGCCACGACCAGGCGCGCGTCGTCGACGAGCTGACCGTCCCAGGTGAGCAGCCCACCGCGCAGTCCGGCCGCACGCAGCGCCGGCACCATGTGCCGGGTCTCGACGGCGGTCAGCCGCCGCGGCCCCGGCAGCACCGTCCGCGGGGTACCGGCGCTGCGGCGGAGCAGGTCGGCGACGTGCAGGCCGGCGTTGGCGGCAAGCGCGGCGGTGGCGGGGAAACCGGTCACCAGCGGGAGCACCATCGGCAGCGGTCGCACCAGGTGGGGCGCGGTGGTGCCCAGCAGGATGGCCCGTTCCCGGGCGCTCTCGCGGGCCAGCGCGATGTCGCCGCCGGCGAGATAGCGCAACCCGCCGTGGACGAGCTTGGAGCTCCAGCGGCTGGTACCGAAGGCCAGGTCGTGGGCTTCCACAAGAGCCACGGACAGCCCGCGGCTGGCCGCGTCCAGGGCTACCCCGGCGCCGGTCACCCCGCCGCCGATCACGAGGACGTCGACCACAGCACCGTCGGCGAGCTCGGTGAGATCCCGCTCGCGCTGCCGCCTGTTCAACGACGCCGTCCGGGACGCGTTCCGGTGTGGCGAGGTGACTTGGGACGGCGAGGCAGCCCGGAACGGCGACGCCGTCCGGCCAGAGGATGCGGGTTGTCGGTGGGACAGTGCATCCGGCGTGTCACGATGACGCTGTGACGACATCTGTCACAGTGTATGTGGTGGCAGCTTCGACAACGAACTGGAACGGAACGGTCTGGTGGGGCTGGGGCGCGCCCGACGCGCACACGCCGCTGGCCGAGGACATCCGTTCCCTGCTGGAGGCGGCCTTCGGCGTCACCCGCCGCGACACCCCGCCGGTGGGGCTGGACGAGCTGCGGCTGCCGGTGGCATCACTGTCCGTCGAAGCGAGCGAGGCTCTGGCGGGCGTGGTCGGGCCGGGCTGGGTACGTGACGACGCCGGCAGCCGCATCCGGCACTGCCGGGGCCGGTCCACCGCCGACCTGTTGCGCCTGCGCGCCGGTGACGCCCTCGACGCCCCGGACGCCGTCGTCCTGCCGGCGGATCACGACGAGGTTCTCGCCGTGCTGCGGGTGTGCGCCCGGCAGCGGCTGGCGGTGGTGCCCTTCGGCGGCGGGACGTCGGTGGTGGGCGGCCTGGCCCCGGCCCGGGACGGGTTCGCCGGCGTCGTCGCGCTCGACCTGGGGCGGATGGACCGGCTCACCGCCGTCGACGCGCAGTCGCAGATCGTCACCTGCGAGCCCGGTCTGCGCGGCCCGGCCCTGGAGGCCGCCCTTGCCGCGCACGGCTTCACCCTGGGTCACCTGCCGCAGTCGTGGGAGTACGCCAGCGTCGGCGGGTTCGCCGCGACCCGCTCCAGCGGTCAGGCATCCGCGGGCTACGGACGGTTCGACAGCCTGGTCGTCGGCCTGCGGATCGCCACTCCGGCCGGTACCTGGGAGCTCGGCCGCGCCCCGGCGTCCGCGGCCGGGCCCGATCTGCGCCAGCTCGTGCTCGGCTCCGAAGGAGCCTTCGGGGTCATCACGCAGGTACGGCTGCGGGTCCGGCCCGTGCCCGAGACGATCCGCTACGAGGGCTGGCGGCTGGCGGGTTTCACCGAGGGGACGGCGCTGCTGCGGGAACTGGCACAGCGGGATCTGCTCCCGACGGTCGCGCGCCTGTCGGACGAGGTTGAGACGGCCGCCGGGCTCGCCGGCGGTGGCGTCGGTGCCGACGGGGGCGGCTGCCGTCTGATCACCGGCTACGAGGGTCGCGCCGGGTGGGTCGACACGCGCCGGGCCGCCGTCGCCGAGGTGCTGGGCGCGGCCGGCGGGGTCCCGCTGGGAGTCCAGGCCGGCGCGGAGTGGGTGCGTGGCCGTTTCCGCGGCCCGTACCTGCGCGACGCCCTGCTGGACGCCGGCATGTTCGCCGAGACGCTGGAGACGGCCGGGTTCTGGTCGACCCTGCCGGACCTGTACGCGCGCGTTCGTGACGCCCTCGTCGCGGCCCTGGCCGCCGAACAGGCCGCCGAACAGGCCGCCGAACA
>NZ_CAAAFT010000121.1:6156-6806 GCF_900634765.1 Candidatus Protofrankia californiensis
CGCCGAACAGGCCGCCGAACAGGCCGGCGAGAAGGCCGCCGGGCAGGCTGCCGCCGGGCGGGCCGGTGAGCGGGCGATCGATGCAGCCGCCGGGGGCGCGCCCGGCCTGGTCATGTGCCACGTCTCGCACGTCTACCCGACAGGCGCGTCGCTGTACTTCACCGTCGTGTCCGGCCAGTCCGGCGACCCGGTGGCACGGTGGCGGAGGGTGAAGGCCGCCGCTTCGCGTGCGATCACGCAGACCGGTGGGACGATCACCCATCATCACGCGATCGGCATCGACCATCAGCCCTGGCTCACCGCGGAGATCGGCGACCTCGGGGTGGCGGTGCTGCGCGCGGTGAAGCACACCCTCGACCCGGACGGGATCCTCAACCCCGGGGTTCTTGTTCCACGGGCCACCTGAGCCGGCTGGGTCTGCTGGGCCACTATGGGCGAATGCAGCAAGGGCGCGCTGACTCGCACCGGGACCGGGCGCTTGTCGTCGTCGGACCGGGGCAGGCGTTCGGTGTCCAACTCCTGCGCCGGTTCGCCCGCGAGGGCTTCGCGCTCGGGGTGATCGCCCGGTCGGCCGACACGATCCGCCGGGTGGAGGCCGACCTCGCCCGGGACCAGATCACCGTCAGTGGCGAGGTCGCGGACGTCACCGA
>NZ_CAAAFT010000121.1:6831-7693 GCF_900634765.1 Candidatus Protofrankia californiensis
GTGGAGGCCGACCTCGCCCGGGACCAGATCACCGTCAGTGGCGAGGTCGCGGACGTCACCGAACCGGGTGCGGTGGCCGCGGCACTGGAAAAACTCGCCGACGACCTCGGCGGTCTGACCACCGTAGTCTACAACGCCAAGCTGAGCATCCGGGGTACCGCGCTGTCGGTGTCGGCGGAAACGGTCAACCAGACCCTTGCCGTCAACGTGACCGGGGCGCTGACCGTCGTGCAGGCCGCGGTGGCGCGGCTGGCCGGCCGTCCCGGGGCGTGCGTGCTGCTGACCGCGGCCGGGCCGAGGACCGAGCCGGTCGCCGGACGGTTCGCCCTCGCGATCGGCAAGGCCGGACTGCTCGCGCTCGGGACGTCGTTGACGCCGGTGCTGCGTACCCGGGGCATCCGGTTGCGAACCGTGGTGCTCGACGCCCGGGTGGCCCCCGATGGCCGGCTCTCCCCGGACGCGGTGGCCGAGCACTTCTGGAACGCCTACACCGCCGCGCACGGATCGGTCTTCCGGCTGGGTCCACCCAGCGTCACCGACCGCGCGCCGCAGCTGTTCGGGGACGGGCATTTCCCGGGATGATCTGACCCATGTCGTGCCGGGATCCGCCATCCATGCGACCATCCTGACCGTGAGCACTGGACGCGACAACGGCCCGGACAGGGGTAGCGAGTCCGAGGAATCGACCCGGCGGCTCCCACCGTCCGGTGCCGGCACCGGTGCCCAGCCGCCGCGGGCCCGGGTCGGCCCGATCGGCCCGCCGCCTCCCGCCGACTCGTTCCGCCCGGCTCCTCGCCCCGACTGGTCCGGCTCACCGGTATCGCCGAGCGGACCGGTACCGCCGAGCGGACCGGTACCGCCG
>NZ_CAAAFT010000121.1:8055-10420 GCF_900634765.1 Candidatus Protofrankia californiensis
TATCGCCGAGCGGACCGGTACCGCCGAGCGGACCGGTACCGCCGGGTTCACCGATACCACCGACCAGTTCGTTCCTCCCGCCTGGAGGTCCGCCGCCCGGGGGCCAGCCGCCCGTCGCGCCCACCGGTGTGATGCAGGCTCCAGTACCCCGCCGGCGCCGGCGAAAGTGGCCGATCATCATGTTGGTCGTGCTGATCGTCCTGCTGGCCGTGGCCGACCGCGCGGCGGTGCCGATCGCTGAAAGCCAGATGAAGGCGAAGGCGGCCGCGTCCGTGGCGCAGACCAGCACCGACCCCACGGTCAGACCGGCCAAGGTCACCGACGTCTCGATCGGTGGCATACCTTTCCTCACCCAGGTCATCTTCGGCAAATACGACGACCTGAGAGTGACGGTCACCGACATTCCCACTCCCGGGCCGCGGATCTCCGAGGTGAAGGCCAGGCTCCAGGGCGTCCATGTGCCGTTCTGGAACGCGATTCGCGATCAGGTCAAGGAAGTGCCGGTCGACAAGGTGACCGCGGACGTGCAGATCACCTACGACGATCTCAACGCCTATCTGGTAAAGCAGAACGTGAAAGTCACACCGGTCGGCGACGGTCGAGAGGTACGCATATCCGGCAAGTTCGATGCCGGGCTCCTCGGTATCCAGGAGCTGTCCGGAGTGACCCGTTTCGGGGTCCAGAACAACACGCTGACCCTGATTCCCACCGAGATCCTCGGTTTCCGGCTGCCGGGCATCGAGATCCCGGGGATCCCGCTGCCGATCAGCGGGCTGCCGTTCAACCTGCAGATCGAGAAGGCCACGACCGGTAAGAACGGTATCGCGGTCACCGCTTCGGCAACGGACGTGGTCCTGCCCGCGGAACCGCCGGCATCGTCGTAACGGGCCCCGCGCAACCCCCGGCGTCGCGTCGCGTAACGGGCCGGGGGAGCGACCGGGGCAGGCCCAGCTGAGCGGGGCAGGCTCGTCCGGGCCGACCCCGTCCGGCCCGGTGGCGACCCGGGCGGCATCGCTGTGCCCGGGCCGTCCGCCGTGCGACGGACCATGGGTTCCGGCCAGGGTTGCTTGCACAGTGTGGTCGCGGCGTCGAATCGGCGACAGTTGGCGGACCGCGATGCGGCCCACGCGTCATCCTCGGCCGGTGCTGGATATTGTCACACCGGCAGTCGGCCGTCTACGGACATGACTGGCCACGCGCAGTCTGCTCCTCTGCGTCCAGTCCGTGGTGATTGGCACACCCACCGTCGATCAAGGTAGGTGGGCGGCGCTACGATCCCGACGACCAGCAAGATCGGAAGATCCATGTCGAAGTCAGTCCGGCGGGGCATCCGGCCTGTGTCCCGTCCTAGAGGGCCAAAGGCAGCGCGATCATGGTTTTCTCGCGCTGTCGGAGGTCAAAGTCCCTGGGTCGCCGAAGGGGGAAACACGTGCAGACGACCCTGAGAGTCGTCAGCGGCGCCAACGCGGCCACCGTGCCTGCCGGTCAGCCGTTCGTTGTCGGGCGCGCGCGCACGGCCGATTTCGTGATGCCGGACAGCCGGGTGTCACGTCGGCATTTGTTGATCGAGCCGGTAGGCGCGGGCTGGGCCGTCCGGGACATCAGCTCGAACGGAACCTGGCACGACGGCCAGCGGGTACAGAGTGTCGACGTCAACGGCGAGGTCCGCTTCCGGCTCGGTACGCCGACCGGGCCGGAGGTCGTCGTCCTCCTCGAGGTTCCCGCCAGCTACACCAACTCCCCGCGCTACTCTGACCCGCACTTCGAGATGCCGACGATGCTGCGCGACTCCACCGGCTACGAGCCCGGTCCGCAGCTGCCCCGGCAGCAGCCGGGGAGCCGGGACGATTCGGGCGGCCCCGATCTTGAGCGTGAGCACGAGCGTCAGACCGCCTACCGACTGCGTCCGGGCACGATGTCCATCGGCCGTTCCCGTGACAACGACATCGTCGTGGGAGACCTGTTGGCCTCGCGGCGGCACGCCGAGCTCTACGTGAGCCCCGGCGGGGAGGTGGAGATCGCAGACCTCGAGTCGGCCAACGGGACGTTCGTCAACGGCAAGCGCATCGTCCGTGAGCCGGTACCGCAGGGCGCGGTCATCGCTGTCGGTCACCATGTTTTCCAGTTCGTCGGTGACGAACTGGTCGAGTACATCGACTCCGGGGACGTCAGCTTCGAAGCCGACGGCCTGAACGTGTGGGCCGGTCAGAAACAGCTCATGCACGACATGACCTTCCGGCTGCCCGGGCGGGCGCTGCTGGCGGTGGTCGGGCCCAGTGGCGCGGGCAAGTCCACCCTGCTCAACGCCCTCACCGGTTTCCGCCCGGCCGACAAGGGTGCGGTGCGTTACGCCGGGCGGGACATG
>NZ_CAAAFT010000121.1:10445-13792 GCF_900634765.1 Candidatus Protofrankia californiensis
CCCTCACCGGTTTCCGCCCGGCCGACAAGGGTGCGGTGCGTTACGCCGGGCGGGACATGTACTCCGAGTACGACGAGTTGCGTCGCCGCATCGGCTACGTTCCCCAGGAGGACCTGCTCCACACCACGCTCAGTGTCCGCCGCGCGCTGGAGTTCGGTGCCGAGCTGCGTTTCCCCCCGGACACCACCAAGCAGGAGCGCGGCGCGCGGGTGGACGAGGTCCTTGCCGAGCTCGGCTTGACCCAGCATGCCGACACGCAGGTGGCCAGGCTCTCCGGTGGCCAGCGCAAGCGCACCAGCGTCGCGCTGGAACTGCTGACCAAGCCGACCCTGCTCTACCTGGACGAGCCCACGTCCGGTCTTGACCCGGGCATGGACAAGAACGTGATGGAGTCGCTGCGCAAGCTGGCCGACGACGGGCGCACGGTCGTGGTGGTCACCCACAGTGTCGCCCAGTTGGATCTCTGCGACTACGTCCTGGTACTGGCTCCTGGCGGGTATGTCGCCTATTTCGGCCTGCCGCGTGACGCCCTGTCCTTTTTCAACAAGAGGGACTACCCGGACGTCTTCCTGATGCTGGAGGCGACGCCCGGCGCGGAGTCGGCAGCTCGGTTCCGCCAGTCACGCTACTACGTTCCCGCGTCGGTCACCGCGCCGTCGGCCCGTCCGGCGCCCGAGGATCTCCCGAGTATCCGCCAGCAGTCGGTGTTCTCCCAGCTCATCACGTTAAGTCGGCGAACGCTCGCCGTCGTCGCGTCCGACAGGTCCTACCTGCGGCTGATCATCGCCTTCCCGTTCTTGCTCGGACTCATCCCGCGGGCCATACCCGGTGGGTTCGGCCCTTCCGATGACGGCACGCCGAACTCGGACGCCGGCACGATCCTGCTGGTGATGGTGCTGTGCGCCTGCTTCATGGGGATGGCGAACTCCGTCCGGGAGATAGTCAAGGAACGGGCGATCTACCGTCGGGAACGGGCGATCGGGTTGTCCCGGACCGCCTACATCGGCTCGAAGATCGTTGTCCTGGCTCTGATCACGATGTTGCAGGCGATTCCGTTCACCCTGATCGGTCTTGTCGGCCGGCAGCCCGACGAAGCGCTTGTGCTGGGCAACTCCCTGGTCGAGTGTCTGCTCGCGGTCATCGTGGTGTCGCTGTCGTCGGCCATGCTCGGGCTGGTCATCTCCGCCCTGGTCGACAACGCGGACAAGACCATGCCGCTGCTCGTCCTGATCACCATGGCGCAGCTGGTGTTCAGCGGTGGCATCCTGCCGATGCACGGCACGCCCGGTCTGGAGCAGGTCAGCCTGATCGCGCCGGCCCGCTGGGGCTATGCCGCGCTGTCGTCGGTCGGTGACCTGAACACGATCAGCCTCGCCGGTCAACATCGTCCCGACGGGAAACTGATCAACAGCAAGGTCGTCGACGACCCGTTCTTCGACCACACCGTGCAGGCGTACTTCACCGACATCGCCGCTGGCGTGGGGATCGGTGTGCTCTGCGTCATCGCCACTGTTCTGTTGATCCGCCGGATGGACCCGAAGACCGCCAAGCGCAAGCCGTCGCCGTCCTGACCGTTTACCTGAAGTCCTGACCGAAGTCCTGACAGCTTCAAGACCGAAGCTGTCAGGACTTCTGGCTGTCCGGACCGAAACCGTAGCTGCGCGCCCAGCTGGAATCTTGTAGCCCGTCCGCCCACTGAAATCTCAGCGATCCGGGGATTTGGGGCCTCCGGCAGCGCGAGAAAAACATGATCGCGCTGCCTTGGGTCCTTTAGCCGGAAGTCCAGCGGGGGGTGGCGTCCAATCCCGGGAACTCGGTCAGCTTCTGCGCGTGGGCGTCGTCGAGGATGTTCGCGTTGGTCACGTAGATCTCGCGGTTGGTGGCGCCGTCGCGCTGGCTGGTGAAAGCGATCCGCTTGGTGTCCCCGGCCGCGAACGTGGGGTCCTGGTCCCGGCCCTTGGCCTCGGTCAGCTGCAACGGTGTAGCACCCGGAGTCGCATCCATGACGAAGATGTCCATCTCTGCCAGGTCCGGGCCGAAACCGCGGCGGAACGCGATCTTCTTGCCGTCCGGTGACCAGCACGGGTCGGCGTCGAAACCTTCCGTGCCCGCCGTGAGCTGGACGGGTTTCGCGCCGGCGTTGGCCGGGTTGGCGTCGATGGTGAACAGCGCGCCGCCGTCGACGCCGTTCGCACCGACGAAGAACGCGATCCGGTCATCCGTCGGGGACCAGGACGGGTCGGTGGCGCCGTCCGGCACGTTGAGCTTACGGACGCTTGATCCGTCGATGGCGACGACGTAGAGCCCGGCCCTGCCGTCGTTCGGGCCGCGCAGGGCCTTGATGACGACGAACTTCCCGGTCGGGTCGACCGACGCCCGGGCGTCCGGCGCGATCGCGATGTCCGCTGCCGGGCCGGAGGTGAACAGCGACATCGGCTGGCTGTTCCCGTCCGCGGCGATCGCGACGAGGCTGGGGGAGGAGTCAATCACCGTGTAGAGGACCGTCTTGCGCTGCGGCCCGACGATCACTGGGAGTGCGTCCGGCTTGGCGTCGTCGCCGGTCAGCCGCCGTGGCTGCCCCACCGTGCCGTCCGGGCCGACCCGCACGCTGTAGATCGCCTTTTTGTTGTCCTGCTCACTGGTGTAGAGCAGGGTGTCGTCGTCGAGCCCGGCAGCGGACTTCGGCAGGATGTCGACGACCTTCGCCTGGTTGCCGTCCACGCCGGAGCCACCGGAGGCCAGGGCCAGCATCGCGCCGAGCACCGCCACCCCGGCACCGGCAGCCACCAGCGCCATCCGTCGGCCGCTGCGTGGTACCCGGCCGCCGCCTCGCATGGTGGCCGCCGTCAGCGGCTCGCGGGTACCGCGCGTTGCGGTGCCATCGACACTGCCCCCGGGCGCGGGTAGCTTCCAGCCGTCCAACACCTGGATGACCGTCGCCTCGGGGTCGATCTCCTCTGTCGACAGCGGCTCACCGAGCAGGCGCAGCATCAGCTGCTGCGCGGTCGGCCGGGCCGAGGGGGCCTTGAGCATCGCGCTTGCGATGATCTCGCGCAGCGGGGGGTCCAGCCCGTCCAGGCGGGGCTCCTCGTTCACCGCGCGGTAGAGCAGGACCTGCGCGGAAGCGTCGCCGAACGGGTAACGGCCGGTCGCGGCAAAGGTGATCAGCCCGCCCCAGGCGAAGATGTCCACCGCAGGAGTGATCGGCTCGCCCTGGATCTGTTCGGGCGCCATGAACGCGGGGGTGCCGAGCTGCTGGAGGTTCCCGGTGAGGTTGCTGGCGGAGTCCAGCGCTCGGGCGATCCCGAAGTCGATCACGCGGGGCCCGAAGGGGGAGAGCACCACGT
>NZ_CAAAFT010000122.1:0-9723 GCF_900634765.1 Candidatus Protofrankia californiensis
GGAGTCCAGCGCTCGGGCGATCCCGAAGTCGATCACGCGGGGCCCGAAGGGGGAGAGCACCACGTTGGACGGCTTGAGGTCACGGTGCACGATGCCGGCGCTGTGGATCGCGGTCAGGGCCGCGGCCACGCCGACCGCGAGCTGCTCGAGGTTCGCCGCTGACAGCGGGCCGCTCTCGGCGACGAACTTCGCCAGCGTCCTGCCCTCGATGAACTCGGTGACAAGGTAGGGCTGCTCGGCGTCGGGCTCGGCCGCGAGCACCTCGGCGGTGCACACCCGGGCGACCCGGCGGGCCGTTTCGGCCTCCAGGCGGAACCGCGAACGGAACTCGTCGTCGTCGGCCACGTCGGCGCGGATCACCTTGATAGCGACCAGCCGGCCGGTTTCGGAGCGCCCGAGGTAGACGGTTCCCATCCCGCCCTGGCCGAGCTTGCCCAGCAGGGTGTAGGAACCGAGCTGGCCGGGGTCCTCCGGACCCAGCGCAACGGTCTGTACACCCATGGCCGCGGTCTGTACACCCATGGCCGCATCCGGCAGCGCCATCCTCTGATCCACCCCCACAGCGGGTTCCCTCCCGGGTTCGGCCCGCAGCATGCTGTCCACAGTGGCCGGGTCCGCAAGCGCTCGGACCAGCTTCCCCCGGTGCCTGCGGGCATGCGGTAGGAGTTGTGGTCGTGTGCCTTTTGGCCCACCTAAAACTACTCCGCCGGTCGTATCGCTGACTCGCGGCTTTCCCATTCGACGGGGCATGGCATGCTGCCGGTATGCCGCAGCCGCGACGATTGTTTCCGGTAACCGCCTATGCACTCGTTGCCGTGATGGCTGTCGTCCTGCTGTTGACGCCGGGGTGCGGCAGTTCGGATTCGCCGGGCGCCCCCGCCGCCAACTCACCCGCGCCCACACCGACAGCGGACCCCACCGCGCCGGTATGGGGCTTCCTCCGCTCGGACGAGGCCGCGCCCGCCATCGGCGTCCCGCGGGTGCCCGCGAGTGAGGTACAGGCCGGTAGCTGGCAGTTTGCCGCGGCCACCAGGCAGGCTCGGGCGACGGTGATCCGCCGGGAGACGGGTCGCTACAGCGTGATCTTCCCCCGCGTCGGGGTGCCCGGTGGCCGGGGCGCCGCGGTCGTGTCCGCAGTCGGTGACGCACCGGTGCACTGCCATACCGAGAACTGGGCACCGTCGGGCCTGGACGAAGAGGTCACCCTGGCCTGCCGATCACTCACCGGGGCCTATGTCGACTCCCGTTTCACCGCGTTGTTCACGTTCGCGCCGGCGTCCCATCGTCCGAATCCCAGCGAGCCGTATGCCTATTTCCGTGACGACGCGCCGAGCCAGCAGCAGGTCCGTCCGGAAAACAGCTACAGTCTCGCCGGCCCCGGCACCATCGAGATCAACTGGACCGGCATCGGCCACTACTCGATCGACCTGATCGGCGCTCTCTACGCCCGTACCGGCAACAACCTCCAGGTCAACGCGGTCGGTTCCACAACAGTGGGCTGCAGTGCGCTCGGCCGGGAGGTGCATCCCGACCGTCAGACCATCTTCGTCGGGTGCGCGGACGGGCAGACGTGGACGGACGCGCCGTTCGTCGTCGTGTACGGCAACCAGCACACGGTGATTCCCGTGGAGAACGCGGCGTTCGGGCACTCCTTCTCCGGGCTGGAGGAGGAGGGGACCGGGAAGATCCTGCAGCCGCCGCTGGAGCGGACCGTCGACGTGTGGCCTCGGTACTCCGCCAACAGCGCGAAGAAGACGAACACGATCCGTCATGTCTCGACCGGTATCTATGAAGTCGTCTTTCCCGGTGTCGGCCGGGCGCCCGACCATGTTCAGGTCACGCCTTACGGCGAGCCGACCCGCCGCTGCGCGATCGCGGGATGGACGTCGCCCCCTGCCGGGGAAGCTGGGGACGTGACGACGAAAGTCGTCTGTTTCGACCCGGACGGTAGCCGCGCCGACTCCCAGTTCAGTCTCGCCTACGTCAGCACCGCGGCCCTGGCGTCCTGACCCGGCACACCACCTGTCCCGGGTGAGGCCGCGAACCGGTCGCGACCGGACAGTGGACCGGTGGCACCAGGTGCGTCGGTACACCGGTCTGCGCGAAGGGAGCATGATCGCGCCGCTTTTGCCCCTCCAGTGGCCCAGTGACCTGGGCCTCCGGCTGCGCGAGAAAATCATGATCGCGCAGCCTTTGGCCCTCCAGCGAGGAGAACGGAGCGGCCTTTGAGCTTCCAGATACTCCCACTCGCCATCACGATGATGGCTGGACCGCAGATCATGTCGGCGATCGTCTTCGTCACGACCGAGAAGGCGATCCGGTTGTCCCTCGCCTTCCTCAGCGCAGTGGCGATCGCAACTTCGCTGGGTGTGGCCATCGCCACCGGCCTCGCGTCGCTGGTGGGCAACGGAGTCTCCCTGGATGACTCCGACAGGGCGGACTCGGCCGCCAGCATCATCCAGATCGTGCTGGTGGGCCTGCTGCTGGTGGCGGCCGTGCACAGTTATCTGGGGCGCAGGACCGCCGAACAGCCGAAGTGGCTCGGCGCGCTGGTCACGGCGGATGCGAAGAAGGCGTTCGAGACCGGATTCCTGCTGATCCTGCTGTTTCCGTCCGACATCGTCGTTCTGTTGACGGTGGGCGTGAACCTACAGCGAGCCGACCCTGCGCTGGGCGTGGCCCTGGCGTTCATCGCAGCCACGGTCCTGGTCGCGGGGCTGCCGTTGCTGGCCTACCTGCTCTTCCGCCGGCGAGCGGAAAGGGCGATGCCCAAGGTCAGGGACTGGATGAGCGCGCAGAGCTGGCTGGTCAACATAATCGTTTATGCCTTCTTCATCGTTCTGATCCTGTCGAGCGGTTGACGATCCATCCCGAACACAGGTAGGCCGACGGCCCGTCAGCGGCCGCCGACGGAGTGGGAGGTCATGCGGACAGGGGCTGGCGCGGGACGGCGAGTTCCGCGAACTCGGCGATCAGTTCATAGGAGCGGATCCGGGCGGCATGGGGGTGGACGTTCGTCACGATCATGATCTCGTCCGCGTTCGTCGCGTCGATCAGAGCGTCCAGGCTGGCGCGGACCGTGTCCGGTGATCCTACGATGTGTGAGGCGGTCGCGTTATCGGCGGCGGCTTGTTCGGCGGGCGTCCAGGGATATGCCGAGGCTTCCTCGGGAGTGGGAAACACCTCCGGGCGGCCGCTACGCATCCGCAGCATCGCCAGCCGGGTCGGCCCGGCAAGCCACTGCGCGGTCTCGTCGGTGTCCGCGCACACGACGGCGGCGGCGACCATGGCGTAGGGCCGGTCCCGCCCCGGGGACGGCCGGAACGTCGAGCGGTACAGCTCCAGCGCCGGGAGGGTGTTTATCGAGCTGAAGTGGTGCGCGAAGGCGAACGGAAGGCCGAGGTACCCGGCGAGCTGCGCACTGTACCCACTGGAACCGAGCAGCCAGACCGGTGGTATCCCGCTGTGCGGGACGGCGGTCACCATCCGTAGGGGATGGTTGGGGGGAAAGGAGTTGCCGAGGAAGGCGACGAGCTCGGCGAGCTGCTCGGGGAAGTCGTCGGCGGACAACTGCCCGCTCGAGCGCCGCAACGCGTGGGCGGTTGCGGGGTCGGTTCCCGGCGCCCGTCCGATGCCGAGATCCACCCGTCCCGGGAACAGGGCCCCGAGCGTCCCGAACTGTTCGGCGATGACGAGCGGTGCGTGGTTGGGCAGCATGATCCCGCCCGAGCCGACCCGGATGCTCGTGGTGGCGGCGCCGACCTGTCCGATCAGGATGGATGTTGCCGAACTCGCGATCCCGGGCATGCCGTGGTGCTCGGCGATCCAGTACCGGGCGTAGCTGAGCTGCTCGGTCTGGCGGGCGAGGTCGAGGGTGTTGCGTACCGCCTGTACCGGTGTTGAACCGGACACCACCGGCACGAGATCGAGGACGGACAGGGGCAGGGGACGGGAGAGGCTCACATGGGAGGTAACTTCCCGGGCTCGCGGGGATCTTCCCGGACGCCACCCGAAACGCTCCGGGGCCGGTAAGGTATGCGTGCCGGCCGTGACATGGCCCCCGGGCTCACCCCTATGTCGCTGCGAGCGACCACGCGCCGAGAGGCGACCTGCGCGGCCGGCACCCTAGTTCCCCGGTTGTTCCCCGCATCCCGCTCGTCGGAGTTCAGATCATTCGAACCGCAGGATGTCGTTGACCGATCGGCGGGGAGTCGCCTTCAGCGGTTCGGCGTCGGGAAGCGGATAGCCGACCCTTATGATCATCTGGATGTGCCCCAGGCCGCCAACGGAATGCCGCAGGAGCTCCCGGGTCACGTCGAGGTCGACGGCCTGGCCCAGCGGTGACGTCGCGATGCCACGCGCGGTCGCGGTCAGCAGAACCCGCTCCATGGCCTGCCCGGCCCGCAGCCGTTCGGCCGCAGTGTCGGCGTCGGTGCCGATCAGCAGCACGCCGGGGCGTTCCACCCCGGTCTGCTCCAGGTGCAGGCCGGGTTCGCCGACCACGTTGAAGTCGCGGATCGCGAACTCGGACTGCCGCGGCTGATCCGAGCCGATCACCACGTCACGGGGGATGCCGTCCTCGGCGTCCGGGGTCGCCCGGCTCCACGACTCCAGCTCTGTCCGGTAGGCCGGGTCGTGGTTCTCCAGCCAGTCCGCGCGGGCGATCAGGACGCTGGTGTCGATGCGCAGGTCGGTGTCGTCCAGGGACACCAGCCATGCACCCTCCGCCTCGGCGGCCAGCCGTAGCGCCCGCAGGTGCTCCGGTTCCAGCGGGCGAGGGTCGAAGGGCCTGCGGTCGGTGTGCCGATGGTGCGTTGCCGCCAGCAGCGCCTCGTCCTGCGGATCGGCCGGCTGTCCGCCGGTGATGCGAATCGTGGCCAACGGCCCGGCGTCAAGATCGTCACCTCCGGACGGGAAGAGCGTCACATCCGGGACGAGTCCTGCCGCGCGAACGGCGAGGCGGGCGTGCAACAGGGCCGCGCCGCAGCTCAGCAGGAGCTGCCGGCCGTCCGGGTCGGCGATGTGCAGTTGGCGCGAGGTGTCGGCGAAGAGAGCAAGATCATACTCGCCCACTCGCCAGCGCCACGGCTGGGTGTTGTGGATCGACGGGGCTAGGCCGGCCGCCTCGACGATCCTGCGGGCGAGATCCCTGAGCAGGGTGTCGGTGCTAGTCACCCGTACGACGGTAGGCCCTTCGGTCTGTCATGTCCTGATGCCTTCGATCCATGGTCGTCAAGACGTCGCCGCGCGTATCGTCGGTTTGGTGGAGCCTGTCCGCGTTTTCGTTCTCGATGACCACGAGATCGTCCGGCGCGGGATGCGCGAGCTGCTGGAAAGCCAGGGCGACATCAAGGTCGTGGGGGAGGCCGGCCTGGTGGCCGAGGCCCTGCGGCGCATCCCGGCGCTACGTCCAGACGTCGCCATCCTCGACGCCCGTCTGCCCGACGGCAGCGGCATCGACGTGTGCCGCGACATCCGCTCCGGCACACCGGAGGTGCCCTGCCTGATCCTGACATCCCACGACGACGACGAGGCCCTGTTCGCCGCGATCATGGCGGGAGCGGCCGGTTACGTACTCAAGCAGATCAGAGGTAATGATCTCATCGGCGCTGTCCGGACGGTCGCGTCCGGCCAGTCCATGCTCGACCCCGCCGTTACCCAGCGGGTGCTGACCCGGCTGCGTGACGGTGCGCCGGAGGATCGCCTACTGTCCACACTCAGCGAGCGGGAGCGTCAGATTCTCGGGCTCATCGCCGAGGGGCTGACCAACCGCCAGATCGCCAGCAGGATCCATCTGGCCGAGAAGACGGTCAAGAACAACGTCTCCTCCATCCTGGAGAAGCTCGGCCTGACCAGCAGGACCCAGGCGGCGGTCTTCGCCACCAAGCTCGCCGGCTAGGCGGTCCCGCGAAGCCTGCGGGCACGCGAGAAGAATCATGATCGCGTGCCCTTCGGCTGGGTGCTCTAGGGAGCCTCCGGGTATGCGGGAAATGATCGCGTGCCCTTCGGCTGGGTGGCCCGGACACGCGGGACCTTCGGTCCCGTGGTCTACCCGAATCGCTCTCGTTCGCGTCGCCGGGCGCTGCGAGCGTGAACGGTGTGGAGACGACATTCGACATCGTGGTGGGGATCGACGCGTCCGCCGACGCCGAGTTGGCCCTGCGCTGGGCTTTTGCCCATGCCGGGTTGACCGGGACGCGGATACGAGCGGTACTCGCCTGGGGTCCGGGCGGGCGTCCCCGGGTGGTCGACGACATCTCGCCGTCGATCGGGGTCGACGACCTGGAGCATGCGGCGCTGCAGGTGCTGCATGACGCGGTCCGGCGGACGCATCCTGGCGACCTCGCGGTCGATGTCGTCGAACGTACCGTCTACGACGCGCCGTCGGACGCCCTCGTGGAGGAGTCCCGGGACGCGCTGATGCTCGTCGTCGGCGCACGGGGGCTCGCCCGGATGCGTCGGATGTTCGTCGGTTCGGTCACCGCACGGTGCGCGCAGGAAGCACCCGTTCCTGTGGTCGTCGTGCGTGGGCCGGCACCACCTGAGCCGGACGGCCGTCCGATTCTTGTCGGTGTCGACGGCTCGGAAAGCTCACTGGCGGCGCTGCGGTGGGCGGCACTCCAGGCGGGACTACGCCGAGTCCCCCTGCGGGTCGCGCGCTGCTGGCTGCCGGAACCACCGTTCGACCCCGTCTGTCTGCCCGCGTTCGACCCGCCCGCGTTCGACGAGGCGGTCCTGGAAAAGGCCGCCCGTCTCACCCTTGACACGGCGGTCGAGCAGGGACTGGCAAGTCGTACCGATGTTGCCGTCGAAGCCGTGCTGGTGGCCGACTCGGCGGCTCACGGCCTGATCGTGGCCGCCCGTTCGGCCCAGCTGCTGGTGGTCGGTGCCCGCGGCCGCGGCGGGTTCGGCGGGCTGCTGCTCGGGTCGGTCAGCCACCAGGTCGTCACGCACGCTCCGTGCCCGGTCGCTGTCATCCGCTAGACGGCCAAAGGCGGCGCGATCATGTTTTTTCGCGCCGCCGGAGGCCTGCGTTTCCCGGTCGCTGAAAGGAAAACAGATGAACCAGGAACAGACGATCCAGGAACACAGATGAGTCAGGACACGATTGCCCGCTGGCAGTTCGCGATCACCACCGTCTACCACTTCCTGTTCGTCCCGCTGACGATCGGACTGTCGCTGCTGGTCGCCGTAATGCAGACGGCATGGGTCCGGACCGGAAATGTCGAATGGCTCCTCCTGACCCGTTTCTGGGGCAAGTTGATGCTCATCAACTTCGCGATGGGAGTGGTCACCGGAATCGTCCAGGAATTCCAGTTCGGAATGAACTGGTCGGATTACTCGCGCTTCGTCGGGGACGTCTTCGGCCCGCCGCTGGCGATGGAGGCGCTGATCGCGTTCTTCCTTGAGTCGACCTTCCTCGGCTTGTGGATCTTCGGTTGGGACCGGCTGTCCAAGCGCGTCCACCTCGCCACCATCTGGCTGGCCTCGATCGGAACCGTGATCAGTGCGTACTTCATTCTGGCGGCGAACTCGTGGATGCAGCACCCGGTCGGCTACCGGATCAACCCGCAGACCGGGCGTGCCGAGCTCACCTCGATCTGGAAGGCGCTGACGAACCCGACACAGATGGTCACCTTCCCGCACGTGCTGGCCGCCTCGCTGCTGACCGGGGGCGCGGTGCTGGTCGGGCTGTCCTGTTGGCACCTGCGTAAAGGTCAGCAGGTCGAACTGCACCGGCGGGCCGTGCGGCTGGGCCTGGTCGTCTGTGCCGTGGCATCGGTGGGGGTACTGCTGTCCGGTCACTTCCAGGGCCAGGTCATGACCAGGCAGCAGCCGATGAAGATGGCTTCCGCCGAGGCGCTGTGGGACACCGAGAAGAGCGCGGGCTGGTCCCTGTTCGCGTATGGGGACGTCTCCCACGGTGAGAACAAGGTCGATATCAAGATCCCCTACATGCTGTCGTTCATGGCCACGAACTCCTTCACCGCCGAGGTGGAAGGGGTCAACAACCTGCAGGCCGCCGCGGTCGCCAAGTACGGCCCCGGTGACTACACGCCCGTCATGGGTGTCACGTTCTGGAGTTTCCGCATCATGATGGCGTTGGGTGGGGTCTACCTCACCCTCGCGGCCTTCGGCCTGTGGCGGATGCGCGGTGGCCGTCTGCCCGGCGGGCGCTATGCGCTGCTGGCGTTCATGGGTGCCGCTGTGCTGCCGTACGCGGCGAACACCGCAGGCTGGATCTTCACCGAGATGGGACGCCAGCCGTGGGCGGTGTTCGGCCTGCTGCGTACGTCCGACGCGGTCTCGCCGGGAGTCTCCACCACCGCGGTGATCGCGACGTTGGCCGGGTTCACCGTCATCTACGGCTCGCTTGCCGTGGTCGCGCTGCGTCTGTTCCTGCAACACGGCAGGCATGAGATCCCGGCCCTGAGCACGAACGTGACCATCGGTGGCGAATCGCGGCCCGGCGAGGCGCTGCCGTCACTGGCTTACTGACATCCCAGGACCAGGAGTAGGGCGATGCTTGAGGAGTTCTGGTTCGTGCTCGTCGCCGTCCTGTGGGTCGGCTTCTTCGTCCTGGAAGGCTTCGACTTCGGTGTAGCGGCTTTGTTGCCGGTAGTCGGCCGTAACAACGAAACTGACCGCCGGGCGGTGCTCGGCACCATCGGTCCGGTCTGGGACGCGAACGAAGTGTGGCTGCTCACCGCCGGTGGGGCGATGTTCGCCGCTTTTCCGGAGTGGTATGCGAGCATGTTCAGTGGAATGTACCTGGCGCTTTTCCTCGTCCTGTTCTCGCTGATTATCCGCGGGGTTTCCCTGGAATATCGGGGAAAGGCCACCACGGCGGCCGGACGGGCCTGGTGTGACCGCGGAATCACGATCGGTGGAGCGTTGCCGGCGCTGCTGTTCGGCGTCGCCTGTACCAACATGGTCCGTGGCCTGGAGATGACTCCCGACCATGAGGTGACCAGCGGGCTCCTCGATCTGTTGAACCCGTACGGCCTGCTGGGTGGCGTGACCACGGCGTTGCTGTGCACCCTGCACGGCGCGGTGTTCCTGACGCTGAAGACCCGCGGTGAGATACGCGACCGGGCCCGCCGGATAACCCGGGTCCTGATCCCGCCCGCCCTGGCAGCCCTGGCCGGGCTGGCCGTGTGGACGGTCGCGATCCGCGGTGGGATCGCCGTGGCCGCGGTGGGGGCGATGGCGCTGTTCGCACTCGGCTTCGCGGCACTGGCCTGGTTCAACGAGCGGGACGGCTGGGCCTTCACCGGCACGGCCGGTGCCATCGCGCTGCTGGTGACGAGCTGGTTCGTCGCGCTCTACCCCAATGTGCTGCCGGCTCTGGGCACGCCGGAGAACAGCCTGACCATCAGCAACGCCGCGTCCGGGCACTACACACTCACGATCATGACCTGGGTGGCGGTGCTGTTCTGCCCGGTCGTCATCGGTTACCAGGCGTGGTCGTACTGGGTGTTCCGGCGGCGGCTGGTGGGATCCGATGAAGCCGGTTGATCCACGGCTGCTGCGTGCCACCCCCGCCCTGCGCGGTTACCTGCTGCGGCTGGGGGCGCTCGCGGTCGTCTCGGCCGTCCTAGTGATCATGCAGGGGAGCCTGCTGGCCGACGTCGTGGTGAGCGGCCAGCAGGTGGTGGCCGGTGCACTCACCGGGACAGGAGCCGGCATCGCGCTCCTCGTCCTGGTCACCGCCGCCCGGGC
>NZ_CAAAFT010000122.1:9956-11426 GCF_900634765.1 Candidatus Protofrankia californiensis
CCGCGGGCACCGGCCGCGGCCATCGTGATCGTGACGGTGGATCGGGGGCGCTCGCGGTCACCGCGGGCGCCGGCCTGGACGGCATGGACGCCTACCTGACCCGCTTCCTGCCCGCGCTGGTCATGGTCGCGGTCGTCCCACCGTTCGTGCTGGCCCGGATCGCCGGCGCGGATCTCACTTCCGCGCTCATCCTGGCCGTCGTGCTGCCGCTTGTGCCGATCTTCATGGTGCTGGTGGGGCTGGCCACCCGCAACCGCACCGACCGGCAGCTGGCGGTGCTCGGCCGGCTGTCCGGGCACTTCCTCGACGTTGTCGAGGGACTGCCGACGCTGAGGATATTCAGCCGGGCGAAGGCCCAGGTGGAGGTGATCCGCCGGATCACCGACGCCTACCGGGAACAGACGATGGCGGCGCTGCGCTGGGCGTTCCTGTCGTCGTTCGTGCTGGAGCTGCTCGCGACGCTGTCGGTCGCCCTGGTCGCGGTGTCGGTGGGGCTGCGGCTGGTATCGGGTTCGCTCGACCTGCGCACGGGGTTGCTGGCCCTGCTGCTCGCCCCGGAGGTCTACCTGCCGCTACGGCAGGTGGGAGCGCAGTACCACGCGACCGTGTCCGGACTGACCGCGGCCGGCGCGGCCCTCGACGTGGTCGACGCCGTGCCGGCGGCGCGTCCGGGCCGGCGCCTGGCCCCCACCCGGTTCGACGCCCTGCGGTTGGACGGCGTGGACCTACGCAACACCGGGCGGGTCGACCTGACCGTCCGCCGGGGTGAGATCGTCGCGCTGGTCGGGCCGAGCGGCGCGGGCAAGAGCACCGTGCTGGCGTTGCTGCGCGGGGCGCTGCATCCGGCGCAGGGCCGGGTGCTGGTGGACGGCGTCGACCTCGCTGACCTCGACCCGGCCGGCTGGCAGGCCCGCGTCGCCTGGCTGCCGCAGCGGCCGCATGCCGTCTGCGGCGGCACGGTCGCCGACGAGGTGCGGCTGGGACGGCCCGGCGCGAAGGCCGCCGAGGTCGCAGCCGCGCTCGCGGCGGCGGGGGCGCCGCCGGCGGACCAGACTGTGGGCGAGGACGGCGGCGAGCTGTCAGCGGGTGAGCTGCGCCGGGTCGGGCTCGCCCGGGTGCTGGTCCGGGACGCCCCGCTGGTGCTGCTCGACGAGCCCGGGGAAAGCCTGGACGTGGCCGCCGAGGAGCGGGTCGCCACAGCCGTCGCGGCATTGCGGGGCCGCGCGACGGTGGTGCTCGTCGCGCACTCCGCCGCTCTCGCCGACGTCGCCGACCGGATCGTCACGATTTCGGCCGGCCGGGTGGTCGCCGACCGGACGCTCGCCGACCGGACCCTCACCGACCGGACGCTCGCCGATCGGACGCTCGCCGATCGGACGGCCGAGGATTGGATGGTTGCGGATCGGATGGCCGCCAGCCGGACGACACTGCCCGGACCGGCTCGCCCGCCGGCTCGGGCAGCTCTGACGC
>NZ_CAAAFT010000123.1:0-6548 GCF_900634765.1 Candidatus Protofrankia californiensis
CGGTGGGAGCGATGCGCCCGCCCGCCCGGCGGCCGCATCGCTCCCACCGGCAGCTGCATCCGTCCTGCCAGCGACCGGATCGGTCCTGCCGGCAGGCATGCGGTCCCGGCCGGAGCCGGCCGTCTCCCACCGGGAGGCACTGGCGCTGTTCGCTTCGGCACGGCAGCGGTTCGCCCTCGGTATCCTCGCCGGGGCCCTCGCGCTGGGGTGTGGCATCGGACTGACCGCCACGTCGGCATGGCTGATCGTCCGGGCGTCGCAGCATCCACCGGTGCTGACATTGATGGTCGCGATCGTCGGCGTCCGGGCGTTCGGGCTCGGCCGGCCGGTTTTTCGCTATGTCGAACGCCTCACCACCCACGACGCGGCTCTGCGGGGTCTTGCCCGGCTGCGCTCGGAGGTGTTCGCCCGGCTCGTGCCGCTGGCTCCCGCCGCCCTCGGGACCCACCGCCGCGGGGACCTGCTGCGCAGGTTCACCGCGGACGTGGACGGGGTGGGCGAGTCGCTGCTGCGCGGCGCTGGCCCCACCGTGTCCGCGGCGCTCGCCTGCGCCGGCGCGGTGATCATGGTTACCGTCATGTTGCCGGCCGCGGGGATTGTCCTGGCGGCCGGGCTTGCTGTGGCCGCGGTGCTGGCCGGGCCGATAACCGCTCGGCGTACCCGGGCGATGGTCACGGCCACCGCCGTGGCGCGGGCCCGGCGGGATACTGAGATCGTCTCCCTGCTGGACGGGCTGGACGAGATCGTGGCGTTCGGCGCGGCGCGGGCGCGGCTTGCGCGGCTGCGCCACCGTGACGGCGAAATACTGCGGCTGGTGGCGTCCTGGCGCAGGTCACCGGCATGGGGGAGCGCGGCCGCAACGTTTGCCGCGGGCCTGACCCTCGTGGCGGTCAGCGTCGTCGGGGTGGCGGCGGTACGGCAGCAGGCGTTGTCCGGGGTGATGCTCGGGGTGGTTGTGCTGACCACGGTCGCCGCCTTCGAGCCGTTGGCGGGGCTCACCGCTGCCTTCGCCGCCCTTGCCGACGCTCGGGCGGCCGCTGCTCGGGTGTTCGCGGTCCTCGACCGTGAGCCACCGGTCGGCGAGCCGGTCCACGCGCGGCGGTTGCCCGACGGGCCGCTCGACGTCCGCATGCACGGCATCGGGATGCGGTACAGCTCGGACGGTCCGCTGGTGCTCGACGGCTTCGACCTTCATCTGCCGGCGGGCGCCCGGGTTGCGCTCGTCGGCGCCAGCGGCGCGGGCAAGAGCACCGTCGTCGACCTGCTGCTGCGCCTGCGTGACCCGCAGGCGGGACGGGTCGAGGTCGGCGGCGTCGACCTGCGCGACGTCACCACCGACGAGCTGTACCAGAACGTGACCGGCATGACCCAGGACGCGCACGTGTTCGACGCGACGCTGCGGGAGAACCTGCTGATCGCCCGTACCGGGGCGACCGAGGCCGAACTCACCGGCGTCCTCGAGCGGGTCGGGCTCGGCGGCTGGGCCGCGGGCCTGCCGGACGGTCTGGCCACCCGGGTCGGGGCGAACGGGGAGCGGATGTCCGGTGGCCAGCGCCAGCGGCTGCTGCTTGCCCGTGCCCTGCTGGCAGACCCTCGCGTGCTCGTCCTGGACGAGCCCACCGCCCATCTCGACCCGGTGACCGAGGCCGCGGTGATGCGCACGATCCTGGACGTGACCCGCGGTCGGACGGTCCTACTCATCAGCCATCGCACGGCCGGCTTCGAGGAGCTGGACGCGGTGGTGGAACTGGCGGGCACCGCGCGGATGCCCACCCTGCGCTCAGCCGCCTGACGGACCGGTACCGCTCGACGGGCCCCTGCCACCGCCTGGACCTGTGCCGTCGGAAGGATCCGTGCCACCTGGCGGGTCCGGTGCACGGGTTCGGGCGGACCAGGACAACCGGGTGCCGGCGGCGAGAGGGGAGAACACGATGAACTTGCCTCCGAGCTCCTGCGCCCGGCTGCGCATGTTGACCAGCCCGCTGGAGCTGTCCCGGCCGTCCGGGTTCACGCCACCGACCCCGTTGTCGATCACGTCCAGCCGCACCTGACCGTCGGTGGACCAGACGGTCACGTACACCTGGGTTGCCGACGCGTGCCGGGCGACGTTCGACAGGGCTTCGCGCAGCACGGCCACCAGATGCTCGCCGACGACGTTGCACACGGCGGAGTCCAGCGCGCCCTCGAACCGCAGGTGCGGTGCGAACCCGAGGGAGACGGTCGCGTCGTCGACGATGTCGAGGATCTGCCCGCGCAGGCTCGGGACGTCGTTACGCCCGCGCCGCCGCAGCTGGAAGATCGTTGTCCGGATCTGGCCGATGGTCTCGTCCAGGTCGTCGATGTAGGCGGCGAGCCGGTCCTCCTGCTTTACCCCGTCGGTGCGCGAGACCAGGCCCTGCAGTCCGATCGCCGTGGCGAAGATCCGCTGGATCACGTGGTCGTGCAGGTCCCGGGCGATACGGTCGCGCTCCTCCAGGACGGCGATGCGGTCACGGTCGGCCCTGGCCTGGGCCAGCTCGAGCGCCAGCGCTATGTGCCCGACGAAACCCGAGGCCATGTCGATGTCGGCATCGGTGAAAAGCCGGCCTTCGATCCGCCGGCCGAGCACGAGTGCCCCGACGCTTTCGCCCGAGGCGACCAGGGGAATGACCATCAGCGGGCCGTTCTGGCCGGCGAGTGGATCCGACGCGGGAACGACCGCGCCGACCAGACCGTCGGGGTATTCGCCGGTGGCGACCTCCACGATGAGTTCCTCGGCCGACTCACGGGGGAGCAGGACGGCGGAGAAGTCCGCGACGGCGATTTCCTGGGCTCTGCGCGCAATCAGTTCCAGCGGATTCGGACCCTCGGCCAGGAGATGGCGGGTGATGTCGGTGGACGCCTGCAACCAGCGTTGCCGGCGCTGGGACTCCTCGAAAAGCCGTGCGTTCTCTATGGCGACGCCGGCGCTTGCGGCCAGCGCCTGGACGAGTTCCTCGTCCTCGGCGGTGAAACGCGACGCGTTCTGCTTGTCCGTCAGGTAGAGGTTGCCGAACACCTTGGTGCCGATCCGGATCGGGACGCCGAGGAAACTGTGCATGGGCGGATGCCCGGCCGGGAAGCCGTCCGCCCGGTGGTCGGTGGTGATGTCGTCGAGCCGCAACGGGTAGGGCTCCCGGATGAGCAGGCCGAGGATGCCCTTGCCCCGCGGAAGGTCGCCGATCCGGCGGACCATGCTCTCGTCGAAGCCGACATGGACGAACTGTTCGAGGTTCTGGTCGTGGGCGATCACGCCGAGTGCGCCGTAACGGGCATCCACAAGATCGCATGCCGCCTCCACGATGCGGGTCAGCACGACGGACAGGCTCAGGTCCGAGGCAACCATGCGGCTCGCCCGCAACAGACCACGCAGGCGACTCTGGGTAACGATCAGGTCCTTGGCCTGGTCGACCCGATGAGTCACAAAATCGTCACCATATGGTTGTACGGCGTTCCCGCCGCCAGTCTCTGCATCCATGACGATCTCAACGTATTACGCCTGACGGCCGCGGAGATCTCTCCGTCGGGCAACATCGCGCGAATCATCCTGGGCAGGACGATCGGCGCCCGGCCGTGGCCTTGCGACCTGCTGGTCCGCCAAACCTCCGTGATTTTTTTCACCAACGAATGTTTTCTCCGGCGGACGGCCATGAAAAGAGCTATATGCAGCGGTCAGCCGCGCCCCGACGTGCCGCGGGCTCCTCTGGTGATTGCGTCGACAATTCCGTCCGCGACGTCCGAGAGGTCTTCCTCACCTGTTATGCGCAGGTACTGACGACTGGCGAGGAGACTCGGGAGATGGTCGGGTTCGGCGTCCGAGGTGAGTACGGGCAGCACCGTACGGTTGGACCTGTCGTCCAGGGTCTGGCGGATGAACCGGTCGATCTCGTAGCTCCGCGCCCGGTCGAGGTAGGGGCCGTCGAAGAGAACGACGAGATGCCGTGATCGGGCCAGCAGGGTGTCCATCTCACGCTGCCAGTCGGTGCTGATGCCGACACCGAGCTGGCGCAGCCGTGACGGCCCTACCACTCGCAGGGACTGGCGAGCCAGCAGGTCCTCCAGCGCCGCCGCAAGTCGGTCGTCCTTACGGGAGCTGCTGATGAAGACATCGATCTCGTAGCCGTCGTCGTTGCGTGATCGCAGCCCCAGCCGGGTGGCCGCGTCCACGAACGAGTCCCTGCTTTCCACGAGCAGCTCGCTGCGGTCCAACCGGTGGGCGATCGTGGCCGCGAGGGTCTCCAGCGAATATCCGATCTTCTCCGGTGTGGGATCCTCCTCCTCGAGTGCCGGCAGGTCCTCGCCGAAACTCCAGTAGGAAACATAGGGAATCGTGAGGAAACCGAGCAGTCGCTCGATCGACACTCCCTCCACGGCCCAGTTCCGGAAAAGCGAAACGAGCTCCTTGCTGAATCGTTCCTGCCAGTACCGGGCCCGGCGGTACTCCTCCCGGGAGTCGAATCGTGCGGGAACGGGGAGGGTCATCAGCAGGGAGCGATCATAGGGCAGGTCGTCGCGGGCCCTTTCGGCGCGGCGCACGACGTCGACAACCCCACGCAGGCTCTGCTCGTTGGCGGTGAAGAGCACGACCAGGATGTCGGGAAGTTGTGCCGTGCAGATCCCGCTGATATCGGTGATTCCGGTCCGGCTGTCGACCAGGACGAAGTCGTAGTCCTCCAGCCAGCGTTCTCGACAGTCCTCCAGAAAGGCGCCGAGATCCTTCTTGTCGTACAGGTCGGCCCAGTCGATTTTTTGGGCCTGGGGGACGTAGGAGGGGTCGGACGAGCCGGCGGGAAGCAGATCCAGGGGTATTTCCCGCCCCGGGAGGAATATCCGGCTGACATAGTCACCGACATGTGGATTCCGGCCTTGCGCAAAATCGTTGATAAAATCGACCAGGCCGGTCCTGGGTGGGGACAGCCACCGGCTGAAGTAGAACGGGATTCCCGGGGCGTCGATGTCCCAGTCGATGCAGAGCGTCCGATAGCCCCACGAGGTGAGCAGCGCCGCGGTGTTGGCCAGGGCGAAGGTGCGCCCCACACCGCCCTTGTAGGAGTAGAAGGTCACGACCGTGCCGCTCACGTGTTTCATGTGTTCACAGCCTCGGTACGTCCGCGCGGTGGAGTGGTTCGGGGTCCGGACGCAGTACCGGAAAATCCGGGCGCCAGTCCGGCACCAGCTCCAGCTTCGCCGCCAGATCCTCCGCGACCGTTCCCACCTGCTTTTCGAAACCGGCGTAGGCGGGTGTCTGCTCGAAGGCGGGCGAGGAGACGTTCCACTCCTTCATGTCCTGCTGCTGGGTCTTCTTCGCGTCGCTCGGAAACCTGGTACCGTCCTTGAGCCGTATGGGATATACAAGGCGGCGTGCATCCGGCGCTGTGCTCAGATCGAACATCGCCTCACGGTGCTGCATGCTGCGCCATTCCGCGACGCACCAGTGAGAGCCGAAATAGGACGGAGTCCATACCGCCACCAGCAGGCGTGACCGACTGTGGGCCTGGGCGAGTGTGTCCGGCCAGTGGTCCCCGACTTCGACCCCGTCGACATCGATGAAGATCTCCGGCCTGCGCTCCAGTTCGTCGGTCAGGCACTTCACGAGCATCCGGTGGAAGTGATTGTGCACCCATGGCAGGACCGTACCCGCCCGCCGGTAGCTGAGGAACACGTCGAACTGGTAGCCCGACATGTTTCGGGGGCCTCCCTGAGGTGAGTCCCGCTGCTGGCCACGGCGTACGGGACAATAGGACACGACATGTGGGATGCGACATATGTCGGGCCCAGCATACCGTCCGGTTTCAGGGGGCCGGGACGCGCTCGAGTGAGCCGTGGATCGGCTGTGGGTTGATCAGCAGGTTCAGGATCGGGCAGGTGCGTTCCACGGCTCGGTGCAGCTCGCTGATCTCCTCGTCGGACGCGGGGGAGGACAGCCGCACGGTGTAGCGAAGGTCGTGCGGGTAGACCGGCGCGTCCTCGTACCCGGGTTCACCGGCGCGAGGGTCGAATGTGGCGGTGACGTCGATGTCGAGGGAGTCCAGGGGGACGCTGAGCACGGCTGCCTGGATCAGGAAGGTGTGGGTCAGGCAGCTGCCCAGCACCCCGAGCTGGATCTCGGGCGAGGTCGGGCCCAGATTGTGTCCGGCGAGATCCGGCCCGCTGTCGCTGATGATCTGGAATTCGCGGGCCCGGATGCGACGCACGCCCGTGCGTCCCTCCGCCGTGACGGTTGCCGAGACGGCCAACGGTTTGACGTCACCTGCGGCAACCTGCTCCCGCTGCGCGAGAACGGCGTCGCGCTTGCCGATCAGGTATTCACTCAAACCGCTCATCGGGTCGTCCTCCCGTCGTCGATTGGTACGTCGGGCGTGGCGCTGCCGGATCCCCGCGCTGCACTCCCCGCTCGATGATCTACACCCCTGATGTCGGGCGCGCTCAGTGACCAGCTTGCTGATCGAACAGCATTGTTCAGTGGCGTCCTAATCGAACAGGTCCGGCTCTATCGAACAGGTCCGGCTCTAGTCGAGCAGGTCCGGCTG
>NZ_CAAAFT010000123.1:6757-8863 GCF_900634765.1 Candidatus Protofrankia californiensis
GGCTCTATCGAACAGGTCCGGCTCTAGTCGAGCAGGTCCGGCTGCTTGGCGGTGATGAGGTCCCAGTAGGGGGTGAAGCTGAAGCCGCCGAAGGCACGGCCGCTGCCCAGTGGCTCGGCGACTTCGTGTCGGATGAGCTTCGGGATGCCGGCGGCTTCGGCGAGAAGCTGCGCGTGCGCGCTCTGGTCGGCGGTGACGAACAACCATGCCGCTTCCTCCACGGAGCGTCCGACGGTGAGGAAGCCGTGGTTCTGCAGGATCACGAGCTTGTTCGGGCCCAGGGCCTGGGCGATGTTGCGCCCTTCCTCCTTGTCGAGGACCACACCGTTGAAATCGGCGTAGAGCGAGTGGCTGCCGTAGAACGTGGTGGCGTCCTGGGTGATCGGGTCGAGCAGCCGGCCGAGGGACGACCATGCCTTACCGGCCACGGCATGGGCGTGCGCCGCGGCGACGACGTCCGGACGGGCGGCGTGCACCTGGGAGTGGATGGCGAACGCGGCCGTGTTGACGGGACGGTTGCCGATCACGATGTCGCCGTCGTGGTTGACCAGTAGCAGGTCGGAGACCTTGATCTGGGCGAACGACACGGCGAGCGGGTTGACCCAGAAGTGGTCGGGTAGCTCCGGGTCACGCGCCGTGATGTGACCGGCGATGCCGTGGTCGTAGCCGAACTTCGCGAACAGCCGGAAGGAAGCCGCCAGCCGCTGCTTGCGGTGCAGCCGTATCTCCTCGACGGATCCCGCGGGTTCGGGGCCCTTCGGCAGCGTCTGGTCGGCCACGCGCAGCGGGGTCTGCCGGAACTGCTCACGGATGCTGGTGACGAGATTGGTGCCTGTGGACATGCCCTGATCTCCTTGACGTGACCTTGGAAAGGATCGTTGTCGGTTCACGCACACCGCCCGCCGGCATTTCCACGTGATCCGAGCTCATCCGGAGAGCGGATTTTGATGCAGTGACTCCAGGAACACCAGGGTGCTGGCGGCCACTGTCCGGTAGCCGGGTCCGGCGATCACATCATGTTGACCCGGTACCACGGTGAGTTGCGCACGGGGCGCGGTACGAATGATCATCTGGGTGAGCGGTAGCGGGCTCACCTGGTCGTCCACCCCGTGGATCAGCAGGATGGGCAGGTCGGGCAGGGCCCGCGGAACCGGGTACACCGAAGCGCCGGCACTGCCGATATTGCCGGCACTGCCGTCAGCCGTGATGGGACGTTGCAGGAGCGGCAGCCCGAGGAGGACCACGCCGTCCGGGCGCAGCGCCGGGGAGCCCGCGAGGGTCAGCGCGCGCAGCCCGCCGATGTCGGAACCCAGCAGGATGAAGGGTGCTCCGGGAATACGTGCTTCGGCCAGCGTTGACACGCTGTCACCGGGCTCCTCGGAGATGGTGATCGTGTAGCCGTCGAGGGCCAGGCGGAGCCTGAGCCGTTCGAACGAGGCCGCTGTCTCGCCCCGACCGGTCAGGATGAGGACGGATCCCCGGCCGGGCGGCATATCGGGTGGCGTCTCGGACACCGTGGCCAGCGGCGCTGCGCTGCCGGCCGCATACCTGCGGATGCCGGTGGGCGGCCGTCTCGACGCAAATGTCGCGGGCGGTGCGGATGTCATTGTGCATCTCCTGTCGTCGGATGGATGCTGTCGCGATGATCGGCGCGGATGCGCATTGTTGTTTTCTTCCGCGTCCCGTAGGGGATGGAAACGAAACGTGTGGGGAACACGTGGTTTCGGCCGGCGGAAGGGGCGCGACAGCCCGTGGGGTGGGTCAGGAAGCGTGCGGGTGCGCGCGGCTATCGACGGGAGGAAGGAAAGCCCGGACAGGCTGCTGAGGCGACCCGCAGCAGATCAATGTGACCTCGGGTCACGAGCCGAGACTCGGTATGCACGCCGTCCACGATGCGTGTGATGTGGGGTGATGTCAATACTCGCCTCTGCCAGGCGCGGGACATCAGGTGCCGGCGTTCCTGACGGGCTGATGGACCACGGGCCCCCGGTGAGTCACGCTCCCGTGGTGACCGCTTCCAGTAGCTGTTACTTTCAGTGACTATCGTTCCGGTGGGCGTTGCCTCTGGTTATGATCACCCGGCCGTATACGACAGCCGTATACGAC
>NZ_CAAAFT010000123.1:8997-13590 GCF_900634765.1 Candidatus Protofrankia californiensis
GCGCACGGCCGCGGCCGTCGAGTCGGCCCTGGCCGGCGCCGGCCTCGGCCCGTCCGACCTCGCCGCACTCGGCGTCACCAACCAGCGCGAGACCACGATCGTGTGGAACCTGCGCACCGGCCGGCCCTACCACAACGCGATCGTCTGGCAGGACACCCGCACCGACCGGATCGCGGCCGCGCTGGAGCGCGACGGCCGCGGTCAGGTGATCCGGCGCAGATCCGGCCTGCCGCCGGCGACCTACTTCTCCGCGGCCAAGGTCACCTGGATCCTCGACAACGTCGACGGGGTCCGCGCCGCGGCCGAGCGGGGCGAGGCCGTCTTCGGCACCGTGGACAGCTGGCTGCTGTGGAACCTCACCGGGGGAGTGCATGGCGGGCTGCACGTGACAGACGTCACCAACGCCAGCCGTACCATGCTGATGGACCTGCACACTCTGGACTGGGACGACGAGCTGCTGTCGTTCTTCGGCATTCCGCGGGCCATGCTCCCGGCGATCCGGCCCTCAGCCGACCCGACCGGCTACGGTTCGACCATTGCGTCCGGGCCGCTGCGCGGCGAGGTCGCGCTGACCGCCGACCTCGGAGACCAGCATGCCGCGACCGTCGGGCAGGTCTGTTTCGCCCCCGGGCAGGCCAAGAACACCTATGGCACCGGCAACTTCCTCCTGCTGAACACCGGAACGCAGGCGGTGCCCTCCCGGCACGGGCTGCTCACGACGGTCGGCTACCGGTTCGGTGACGACGACCCGGTGTATGCGCTGGAAGGCTCGATCGCGGTCACGGGGTCGGCCGTGCAGTGGCTGCGGGACCAGCTCGGCATCATCAGCAGCGCGTCCGAGAGCGAGACGCTGGCCGCGACGGTGCCCGACAGCGGCGGCATCTACTTCGTCCCGGCTTTCTCCGGGCTGTTCGCGCCGTACTGGCGCTCCGACGCGCGGGGCGCGATCGTCGGCCTGTCACGCTTCCACACCAGCGCCCATCTGGCCCGCGCCGCGCTCGAGGCGATCTGCTACCAGAGCCGGGACGTGGCCGAGGCGATGCGGCTGGACTCGGGCGTGGCACTGGACGTCCTGCGAGTCGACGGCGGAGTGACCGCAAACGACCTGTGCATGCAGATGCAGGCGGACATCCTGGGCGTCCCCGTCAGCCGTCCGGTGGTCGCCGAGACGACGGCGCTCGGCGCCGCATATGCCGCCGGTCTCGCGGTGGGCTTCTGGAAGGACGCCGGTGAGCTCGCCACGCACTGGCGGGAGGACCGCCGCTTCGAACCCCAATGGTCGCCGGACCGGCGCGAAAGCGGCTACGCCGGCTGGCGCAAGGCGGTCGAACGCACCCTGAACTGGGTGGACGTGGACCCCGGCCGTCGGTGACCCGTGGTTTTCGGACTCCGGCCGCACGCGGTCGCGGTGAATATGAACTTCCTGGACGGCGTCTGGTTGCGCGTCGAACATTCTTCTGGCTGCCGGGAATAACCATGATTCTGCCCGCCGTCGAATAGCCGGAACAATCGGGCCGGCGGCCTGGTGTGTGGTTGGCGACATACGGGCGTGCAGACGCTTTGCCGCAGCCTGGGACGGGTACAGCATACCTCGCGGGAAACGGGCCTCCGCATGGGCATGGCAGCAGTGACGGGTTGCGCCCGACCGGGTGCCCTCCGATTGAAACACGGCCGTTACCGTGTTACCTCGCTGCCGTGTGTCGCTTGTTGTTTCCGTCACGCAGCGGCGTCCCCGGGATCTGGTGCGGGCCGCATGCTAACGTCGATCATGTGTTGCCGCCCGGTGCGGTCAACCAGCCAATAATGCAAGCTATCTCGCCGGCTATCTCGTGTACACCTATTCTTCTCCAAGTATTACTCGCGGAGGACCCGTGGCGAAGTCGCAATGGCAGAAACAACTCAAGAAACATGACAGACGGCTGCTTGAGGGTCAATCGTTCGGCGAGGAGCAGAAGACCGACTACCCGCTGGGCTGGTACTTCGCCCGATTCAGCGAGGACCTCGCGCCAGGCCAGGTGCTGCCTGTCGAGTTCATGTCTCACCAGTTCGCGCTCTTCCGCGGAAAGAGCGGCAGGGTCGGCATGGTCGACAGTCAGTGCTGCCACATGGGTGCCGACCTCGGTCGCTGCGGCACCGTGGTCGAGGACCGGATCAAGTGCGGCTACCACGCCTGGGAGTTCCGGACCGACGGTGGCTGCGAGGTCATTCCGGAGCTGGACCAGTCGAAGATCCCCCCGCGGGCGGGCCAGCGTTCGATCCCCGTCCGTGAGCATGCCGGAAACATCTGGTTCTGGTACGGCCCGGAACCGGCCGGTGAGTTCATCGAGGTGCCCTACGCCGACTCCAAGAAGTACCTGAACCTCAAGGGCCAGATCTACATTGCCCGGGGAACGCTGCTGCCGGTTGCGGAACATGTTTCCGACATCTATCACTTCCCGGTTGCGCACAAGGGTGCGGGGCGGCTGGAGTACTCCATCCTGGTGAACAAGGAGGACCGCCTCGAGTACCAGTTGCGGCCCGCCGACGAAACCGGCATGAAGAAGGTCCAGAAGTGGTTCAGGCCGTTCGCCTTCATCGAGATGATCGGGCCGTCCGCCTCGCTCTACCGGACGCAGAAGGACGCCACGGTCGACCGGTCCGGCCCACTGCTGACGATAGTTCTCGGCGGCACCCCAGTCCGCGACGACGTCATGTTCTTCGGGTACCGGGTAATCGTCCGTAAGATCGGCCCCGGCCCGCTGTTCGCACCCTTCAACCATCTGATTGCGCGTATGATGTGGCTCACGGTCCGGCGGAACGTCTATGCCGACATCGATGTTCTGAGGTGGCTGCGGCATCCCGAGAAAACCCTCTGGGTGAAGCCGGACGGGCCGTCCGTCCGCGAGTTCCGCACTTTCTTCCAGCGCCGTATCGTGCCGGGCTGGCGTTTCGGCGACCCGATGCCGGAAGAATCCGCCGCCAGCGCGTAGACGGTGTCCGCGAAGCCCGCGGGTACCGGCACCGGTTGGACGTCGGGTCCCTGGTAGGAGCGACCGGACGCCCGACCGGCGCCGGCGCGGGCCCCCGGACGGTGCGCGCCGACACGTCGACCGCAAGCCCGCACTGCGGCGCCATCTCGGTAAGCGTCCTGCCTGTAAGCCGGCAGCCCTTGTGCGGCCACCCGGCGGCCGAGCGCGATCTACCTGCGCTAGAGTCGCTGGCCACGCACATCTGGGCTGGGGGGCTACATGCGAGGTTTTTGTGGATTTGTGGTTGTTTTTGTCATGATTATCGGATTCGTCGGCCTGATACGCGGTCACCTGCATCAGGCACGGATCCACAACCGCCGGAGTGCCGGAATCGTCACCGCAGCGAGTTTCCTGGGGCTTGTCGTGCTGGCGGCGCTGGCTCCGAAGAGTGACCAGGCGGCCGCGTCGGCCGCTCCAAGCGCATCCGTGAGCTCTACACCCACCTCCGTACCGTCGACTATCAACGCTCTGCTGTCTTCGGCCGAGCCTCTGGCTGCCGCCAGCCAGCCGGCGCAACCTCCTGCAGCCGTCGTGACGACCCCTGCCGCCGCGATCTCGACGTTACGACCGGTGCCACACACAGCCGCACCCGCGCAGACACCCGCACGGGCTGCCGCGGCCCCGGCGCGACCGGCGACCACCACCGCGGCGGCCGCACCTCTCGCTCTCTGCGATCTGGCCTATCCAGACGTGTGCCTGAAGGACGGGATCGGTGACTACGACTGCGCGGGCGGTTCCGGGGACGGCCCCAACTATGTCACCGGACCGATCCGGGTGCTGTCCGCGGACCCGTTCCGCCTCGACACCGATCATGACGGTATCGGTTGCGAGAAGCCCTGAGGCCTGTGTGGCCAAGTTGGTCTGGACGGGGCCCACCCGTGGGTCCCGATCCTGTCTGGGCCTGATACATTCGGACCCGTTGCAGCACGCGACACGCGCCGCTAGCTCAATTGGCAGAGCAGCAGACTCTTAATCTGCGGGTTCGGGGTTCAAGTCCCTGGCGGCGCACTCGTTTTCTCCTGCTCGCTGACCTGCGGTCAGCTTCGCTGTGAGTAGCCATGTCTGCCCAGGGGGCCGAGTCCCCTGGAACCCCCACGTTCCTATGGTTGAGTGCCGCCTTCCAGCCTCTGATACCGTCCGCTGTTGCACGCCCGCTGTCGGTTGGAGTGGAACTTCCGTGCCGCCGCACCCGACCCGGCCGAGCCCACCAGTCCGAGCGGTCAGATGGCGTCGGTCGGGATCGTCCAGCAGGGTGCGGAGATCCTGCGCACGCCGGCCCACCCGTTGGACCTTCCCGGTGAGGACGAGGACGCCCGCCGCGTCATCGCGGAACTGTCCTCAGCCATCGAACGTGTCGCCGCGCTGCATACCTTCGGCAAGGGGATGGGGATCGCCGCTCCCCAGGCCGGGATCAACCGTGCCGCCGCGATTGTCCGCACTCCGGATGGGCAGACCGTCACCCTGCTGAACCCCCGGATCATCGAGGAGTCCCGGACAGCGACGAGCAGCACCGTCCACTTCCGAGTCTTCCCGCCGGCCGATCGGGATCCCGGACAGGTCCACCGGGCTTGCGTCGTCATCCCAG
>NZ_CAAAFT010000123.1:13981-17484 GCF_900634765.1 Candidatus Protofrankia californiensis
TCGTCATCCCAGCCGTCCCCGTTGGCATCGTCGCCGTCGAGATCGGCCGGGGGGACGGGAACAGCGAGCGGATCGCGGCGGGTGAAGTCCACCCAGATGCACCCCACCCGGTCGGCGCGCACCCGGCAGGAGCGAGCCCGGAACGCCTGCCGCAGTGCTTCGGCCTGCTCCGTCCACTGCTCCGGGGTCTGCCCGTAGAGCAGCTCGACCCGCAGCCGGTCGCCCCACCGATCCGACCGCACCTTGCGGATGCGAGGGAACGTCTCGGCGAACACGACCCGGTCACCGTTGGACACCGGAATGCGGATCGCCAGACCGGTGTGCACCATGACCGGTCGCCACCGCCACCGGTACACCACGAGTAGCCGCAGCCGCCCGCGGATCCAGCGGGCCAGCCAGAGAAACGACCGGCGATGCACCAGCCGCCACACCACGGCGACCAGAAGCAGGACCAGGACTGCGAGACTGAGTCCGGCCAGGCCGAATCGGTGCTGCACCACCAGTACCGTGAGCAGCAGGCCCACTGGGATCGGATGCCGGACGAGGAACACGATGATGTGGGCGAGCATCCGGCCGGCGAGCCCGACGAGCACCGCCCACAGCGGCACGTCGACCTTCGGATGCCGCGTCGGCACCTCGGGAAACGGCCGGGACCCGTTGATTCTGGCCATAACAGATCACACCCACCCCGCCTTGAAAGAATCGAAAATCAGCGGACCGGAACCGCCGGAGCAGAGAAAGACGCCCAGACGGCCGTCCCGGAACCTGCGATGAGTAGAACCACGCTCAGGCCGCTATTACAGGCGGTAGCGCCATCGCCGCCCACCTCCGTAGGGATCAGGTCCGGATGTTGCCGGCATCTCGCCGCGTTCCGGACAGGACCTACAGTGCACCGCTCGCCAACCGCTTTTCAAGCGGTAGATCGTCGATGCATGCGAGGTCGGTATATGGCCATATCGACGAGGTATGGAAACACCGGGTACGGCGAGTTCTTATAACTGGTCGATATGTGGCCGGCGGCAAGGCACGCTCTTTGCTGTGAAGCTAAGATTCGGTACATGCTGGAGCAGAGCACACCACGCGTCTACACGTCCCGGGGACGGGTTGATGGTGAGAACTGGGCCGCCGTCGCCGTTGCGGTCAACGACCGCATGGCTGTCCTGCGGATCGGACAGCAGCAGCTCGCCGAGCTGTCCGGGCTCTCGGTCTCCACGCTGCGCCTGGTGCAACACGGTGCGAGCCGACGCGTGCAGAACAAGACGTTGACCGCCATCGCCCGCGCCCTCGACTGGCCCGACGATCATCTGATCCGGGTGCTGGTCGGTAACCGTGTGCCGGACATTCCCGGCCACGTAAACGATCAGGAGATCCTCGCCGGTATCGGTCGCATCGAACAGCAGCTTGCGGACCTCAGCCGCCGCCTGGCCGCTGTCGAGGAGCTCGTCACCGCGGGCACGGTCAACAGATAAGGGGTCAGAACCCCGACACCGGGCGTTGTCGCCCTCCGGGATCCTGACCCCTGCACCTCACAGCGACATCAGCCGCCCGACCGCTCAACCCGGCGCGGGTAGCCGCCCATCCGACTCCCGCGGCGGCACCAGCTCACCCACCGGCCGGAACACGAGCGTCACCTCAACATCGCCCAATGCCTCGGCGAACCCTACTTTGTCCGGCAGCGACGCCCAAGCCTGCATCACGTCCGCGGGACGATCAGCCGGGTAGATCGTGACCGCGTAGTCGCCGCTAACCAAATCAGGCCGGCTCGCAGACGACGTACAGCTACGATCGCCCCGTGGCGGATCGCAATCCCTATCGCTGGTCATCGCCGCCGGCTCGCCGCATGGACCGTGCCAGTGCCGCCCCCAGCAGCATCCGACCCGCCGGAGCCGTGGCGTTGTCCACGAAGAAAAACAGCGGCGTCACCTGAAAGTCGTGCCAGCCGCTCTCCACCGCGAACAGCTCCGCCGCAGCAGGCGAATCAAAAGTGATCGTGGTGTCGCGGACCCGCCGTTCGTCTCCCTGCTCGAAGCGCACCACGCCGTACAGCACGGCCAACCGGCCCTCTCTGTCCCCGTCGTCAACCGCGTATCCACCGATTGCCGTCACTGGCCACACCATCCCGTCCACGTTGTCGGTTGGATACCGACCCGGTCCCGCGGAGCAATGGGACTCAACACGGGACGGGGCCGGCTTGCCGGACAGCTTCACCGAGCACCGTCCGGTAACGGAATGCCGAAACGGCATTGACTGTCGGTATACAACGTTGGTGGTTGCAGCGGTAGACGAGCGCTTGACACCCGCCGGCAGAGTGTCTGCCCGCGCGGTCCGGCGTACCGCAACCGCTCGTCCGCGTTACGCTCAGCGGACTGTTCCGCTCGTTCCACCGCCAACCGCCTCCGGGCACCGCGAGAAGGTCCACGGATGATGCCCGAAGCCCTGCCGCACCACACGCCCTACAGCGTGTCCGCCGCGCTACTCGCCCGCGAGGAGATGCGTGCCGCGTGCGCCGCCCGGGATTTCGCCGCCATCTTCCTGTTGATCCGCAAATACGATCATGTTGGTCAGGATCGGATCGCCGCGTCGATCGAGGGGTTCAGTCAGCCGCGCATCAGCCGTATCGTCACCGGGAAAGCCCGGGTCGAAGATCTCGACGTCATTGAACGCATCGCCGACGGCCTGCGCATACCGGGTGGAATGCTCGGACTCGCCACCCGCCCGTGGGAGATCGCACCGGACGCCGCCCGCCCCCGTGGCCGCGATCCGCTCCGGGTTCCGGCGTATCTGCGCGACGCGATCGGCGTTCCCACCGACGCCCCGCCGGTCGACCCTCGCCACGACGAGGTCACCGAAACGGTCCACCGTCTGTTGGCAACCGTCGAGACACCCACCGACGACAGCGGCGGGTCGCTCGTCCTCCCCCCGTGTGATCTGAAGAAACGGATCTTGTCGGCGTGGAGTTCCGGCCGCCCCCGGGAAGGCGCACCCGTCCTGATCCTGGTCGCCGGCTTTGCGGGATCGGGTAAGACCGAGTTCGCCCGGTTCGTCAGCGAGATCACCGGCTGGACCCTGCTGGACAAGGACACCGTCAGCCGGCCGCTGACCGAGAGCCTGCTGTTGTCGCTGGATGCCGACCCGAACGACCGGCAGACCGCGATCTACCGGGACAAGGTCCGGCCGTTGGAATACCGCTGCCTGTTCGACGCGGTTTTCGACAACCTTCAGCTTGGGATCTCCACTGTTGTCACCGCGCCGTTCCTTCAGGAAGTAGCAAGTGAACCGTGGCTGCAACGGCTGAAGAGCCGCTGCGTCAAGCGAGGCGCTGAAATCGCGGTCGTGTGGATGCGCTGTGACGTCGACTCGATGCGGGATTACCTGGAGACCCGCGACGCCGCCCGCGATTCCTGGAAGCTGTCCTACTGGGACGACTACATAGCCAGCATCAACCTGGATCAACGCCCCGTGTGCACGCATTTCGTCGTTGATAACGGTCGGCACGCCAAGAC
>NZ_CAAAFT010000123.1:17736-23582 GCF_900634765.1 Candidatus Protofrankia californiensis
GTCAGAGCACGAAAACCAAACGTGCGGAGTACAGGTGTGCACGCATTTCGTCGTTGATAACGGTCGGCACGCCAAGACCAGCCTCGCCGAGCAGGCCCGACAGCTTGCCAGTCGTGTCCGTGACGTGTCCTGACGCGATCGTGCTGTGTGGACCACCGGCAGCCGGGAAGGACACCGTCACATCCGCGCTCACTGCCGTTGATGATCGGTATGTCCATTTCGACCGGTTGAAGGCCGGAAGTGGTAAGAGTGTCGGATACCGGCGCACTTCTGCTGGTGACCTCGCGCAGCTCCATGACCGGCATCTGATCGTCTACGCGAACGAGCGGTACGGGAACATCTACGCCATCGACAGCCCACGGCTAGATGAGATCATCATCGCTGGACGGGTCCCCGTCGTGCACCTGGGCCAGGTCGCCGGCATCACCGCCCTCCGCACCGGCTACCCCGCACGATGGCTCACGATTTTGCTGTGGTGTCCCCGCGATATCACCCGTGCCCGCCTCCACGAACGCGGCAGCAGTGATCTCGAAGAACGGCTTCGGGTCTGGGACGAAACGCAGGCAGACCTAGCCGCAGCCGAACCCGGCACGTTCACCATGGTCCTGCGTACCGACCAGCGGACACCGACCGCGACCGCCCACCTGATCCACCATGCGCTGACCGGCGACCCGGGCAACATCCCGCCCCTTCGGGAACCACTCGCGTGAGCTTTCAGCTCGTCATACCCGCGCTCACGTTCCGCAAGACGGACGGGACCATCAGCGCAGCCGACACGGAGCGCTATGCCCGGTGCGCCGCCGCCACCTGGGCCGACCTGTTCATCCTGTCCGGCACCACCACCAACGGACACACCGCGACCACGGCCGAACGAGCCGCCACCATCGATATCTGGACGGCCGCGGTCAGCCCAGACCGGATCACCGCCTGTTGCTGGTCACCGGCGGACATCACCGAAGCCGAACGCCGCGGGATCACACCCATGGTCGTCCTGCGAGATCTGCACACCATCGATCAGGCCCGCGGATTCCTCGCCGCACTACCGAACCCGAGCTATGTGTTCAGCCACCCCGAATTCAGCGGCCACACGTTCACCCCGGAACTGGTCCCCACCGCTATCACTCACGGCTGTCTTCCTCGCGGCGCGAAGGTGTCGAAGGCCAGCCCGGAGGATCTGGCCGCTCTCCGAGCCGCTGCCGGCCCCACGTTCACCCTGTGGGACGGCACAGCCCGACACGTCGCCGCCAGCCTTGCCGCCGGCGCCAACGGCGTTGTTGCCGCGCCGCTCAGCCACATCCCCGAGCTGTTCCCTGCCCGCGACGTCCCCGAGCTGCAAGACGCCATCGACCGCACCCAAACCGTTCTTGACCAACTCCCCAGCCGTGCATCACGTACAAGCGCTCTGATCGAGTTTGCCCAGCGAGGCATGACCACACGATCAGCGTGAACAGGCCGCCACGTTCCGATCGGCCAAGAGACCATCGAGCACAGGGTTGGCAGACTGCCGAATTAGTCTGTTTTGGGATCAAGACGCGGCGCGGACCGCGCCGCGCGACGGCTGCGCGTGGCCGTGGGCGGCCATGCTCGCCGGCGCGTCGCCACCCAGCACCGCGACGTTCTACCCGACAGACGGCCGACTCAGGCCAAGGGGTCCGGGGTACCAGCCCGGCAGGACGAGCCCGACCGCGCGCCTACCGTCGCGCACGCCGTGGGCATAAGGACGATAAGCGGACGCTGGCGCACGCCCCGCTCACCTGTTCCAGGTCGCTTCGCTCACGGGACAGCCCGACCCGCCCAGCCTGACGGCCGTGCTCGCGCTGGCGCATCAGTTCCTCAAGCAGGCCCGTCACAGCGCGAACCGACGGCTGCCCACGCTCCGGCCGGACCTGCTAGCGGCTACGATTTGTCCGACGGCTACCCGAGGCCGCAGCTTAAGAGATGGGACAAGCACGGCGTGGCTCTTGAAGAACAGATTGCCACCAAGGCAAAGGAAATCCATGCTGATGGCTACGCGATGTCCATCGGTGAAGTCCTATCTCTTTACCGGGACGGCGATCTTGAGATCCATCCGGAGTTCCAGCGAATCTTTCGATGGGACGATCGGCAGAAGTCGAGCCTGATTGAGTCGATACTGCTCGGAATACCCGTTCCTCCAATTTTCGTATCGCAGCGACTCGACGGTATATGGGACGTAATCGATGGCGTCCAAAGACTTTCCACCGTCCTTCAGTTCGTCGGAATCTACCGCGACGAGGCCGAGAATCTTGCAGAACCCCTTACCCTGTTGGGCACGGAGTATCTACCCAGTCTTGAAGGTTACCGATGGGAGGTCACGGGCCCAGAGAACAGGGTCTTCTCGGAGGCTATGCGGCGCGACTTCAAGCGTGCGAAGCTGGAGTTCCGAATAATTCGCAAAGAGTCCGACGGTAACGCCAAGTACGACATGTTCCAGCGGCTGAACGCCGGCACTCGTCTCTCCCAGCAGGAGGCGAGGAACTGCCTGTTGGTCATGTTGAACCAGGAAATGTATGACCAGGTAGCAACCCTTTCGAAGAACTCTTCTTTCCGTAATTCATGTCAAGTCTCGGATCAAAAGGAAAGCGAGGCCTACTATGAAGAGCTGGTCCTCCGCTTTTTCTGTCAAGCCGACTACAAGGGCGCCGATTCAGAGTTGAGGGAAGAGCTCGGTGAATATGTCACTAACTGGATGCGATCTGCTGCGGAGAAGTTCGGCACTCCCGAGTCGACGATTGACATCCACCTCTTCGAACGGACGTTCTCCCTCCTAGCGGAGAGCCTCGGCGATGACACATTTAGGCGTTGGAACGGGTCGCGACACCTCGGCCCGTTCTCCATTGCCTGCTTCGAGTTCGTCACCTCTGGTGTGAGTGGCAATATCGAGCTCTGGGAAAGCCGGACGCTGGACGAGCTGAAGGAGCGCGTACGACAAATCTGGTCAGCGCCCGTATTCCGGGAGAACTCGGGGACTGGCATGAGTCCAAGGCGCCGTGTACCGCGCCTTATCCTGCGTTCCCGCAACTTCTTCAGCCGATGAATTGCTATGGCGCAGAGAACCGTTAATGACATCGCAGACCTGCTCGACGGCACACTTTCCTGGCGTCGAATGGAATTGCTCGCGTTGGGGGCCGCAATAGAGGATGCGGAACGGCATGCCAACGGGTCACCCCTCGCCCGAGCGCTTGCAAGAAGTGGCGTCGCGCTGCTATACGCCCACTGGGAAGGATTCGTTAAAGAAGCGTGCCAGGGGTATGTCGATTTTGTCGCACGGAGACGCTTACGGCTCGAGGAACTAAACGACGGCTTCCTTCGAACTGTTTTGCTCAGTCTGAGCAAGCGCGCGATAGCCGGAGATGACGTCGGGATCGATGCTCTAGTCGACGCTGTGAGGCGGCCGACCGAGTCTCGCGCTCGGATGTCAAAGAATTCTATCGTCGATACAAAATCGAATTTGCGATTTGCCGTACTCGCAGAGATCATGGAGAGTGTCGGTTTTGAAATTGAACCTTTCACAACTAAAGATAAATTGATCGACAAATCGCTTTGCGACAACCGCAATAGCATAGCCCATGGCCGCAGCATATATCCAGACGTCGGTTCCTTCAATGCTCTCCGTGATGAGGTGTTGGAAATGATGGAAACTCTAAGAGATCTCATCCTAAGTGCCGTTAGGCAGCAGAGCTATCGCGCCATCCCGTCCACGCAGACAGTGCCGGCGCCCCGGACCGACGAAACAGTGCAAACATGAGGAAGCGTCGGATATCGTCTCGGGCCCCGCTGGCATCCTAATCGGCACAGCACGGCAGCTATTTGACTCGTCTCAGTCGCTTGCGCAGTCAAGCTAGCGTTGGCCGAGTCACCGGCTCTCGAGTTTCGTAGCGTGACGGCGTCCTCCCAACGGGCCGAGTCGTGGCAGCCAGGCTGGCAGCCAAGCCAGCGGACCACGACGGACGAGCGGTCGACGCCCAGGGTCATCGTGAGACCCGTGACCTGTACCGGTGCACCGCAGTGGACGTCGACGGACGGAGCACGGAAGATCTCATAATCCGCGGGTCATTCCGTCCAGCCGGGAGGCCGGCGAATGTAGCCAACCGTGTGGCCAAGCCGGCGGACGTCCACGGACAGCCGCAGCCGATGGCGGAACCGGAGCCCAGGCCCGGTCGACTGTGCGGACGGGCGTGGACACCGGCGGACGGACCGGACCGACTTTGCAAGGCAGGGGTTGGTTGTGCTGCGACGGTTCGCTTCACTACTACCAATCGTGCCGCAGCCGCGACGCTTGGCACGCTCGGAACCGGATCGTATCCATCTTGAGCTACCGGACCATCATGGATGAGGAGCCGCCCGCGGTGCCAGCAGTCACCTATCTCCCTCCGGCCGCCGTCATATCATCGGGCGCACTTGCGCCCAGCGAGCCCCTGACTGTCGGCCTCGTCATCGGCCGCACAATCGTGCTACTTGGCGTCAGTGTTGCCGAAATCCTCTCACGCATCCGTGACTATTCCTCCATCATGCCGTCCTTTACTCCAGCCTATCTTCCACGAAGGCCTTAACAGAGGTTGGAGTACGAATAACTTGCTGCATCCCCGAATCGATCATGGTGCCACGAATTACCACTGTTGTCCGGTTTTCATACCAGCGAACAGCCCGGCTATGAACTTCGCGGTTCACGAAAACCTTGAGTTCTACTGGCCTCCCGTGACGATATACATGGACGACCAGATAATGTTCACGCTCCTCTGGATCATGGCCGATCGTTATTAGTCTGCCTGCATAGTCCATCTCGCGATCGGGAACTGGAGCGGACAGTCGCTCTGCAAGTGATTTGAGTGCGGGTCGAGCAGAGCTGTCAAAGGAAACGTTTGTCGTGGCTGGAGGCGGTATTGCTCCCACTGGCCCCCAGGAAAAAGATATCCGAAGCTTTCCTATCCCGTCATTTTTAAGAATCTTGCCCAGCGACGAACATAGTTCGCTGGAAACTCCAGTCGAGACGGCATCTTCCAAACTGCCATCCGATGCATTTTGTTCTAGGTCGTCCACCAGGCGACGAGTAACCGCAAGCGCCTCGGCTAGCGTTCTCGTCACTCGTCGTGGGAAACTCTCAAATTCAGATACATCAAAAAGTCCGTCGTCGCCGCCTTCGGGTCCGATCTGTACATAGAGCGGAAAGACGAATGATCCGTCTCTCGTGTGACCCAACAGTGCTTCGCGTGACACTCTCCGAGCTTGTAGATCGTAGGCGCGATTAATGTGACGCCTCGGATGCACAGCCGAGGTTCCGGCGCTGGCTATGAGCTTCCGCGCTCCATCGACAGCAGCAGTAGCTGCCGCAAGCGGAATGAACCCCGGCCTAAGCGACTCGCCAATGATTTGAAAGTTCATCAGATCGAATGCATCGGTCGCGAGCTTCAACCAGAGTGAATATAAATTGGAATCAATTGCGGTAGCAAGGCGTTCAATCGTCCCTCTTGCTAGCCCATAATCCGACTTCCAGTCAGAGGGAACCGCAAGTCTGAAGCCGTCCTTGGCCCACATTTCCCCCCGTGAGCCGCTAGATATCGTGGTCCAGCCGGAAATTGCTAGGAACCTCTTAATCGCCTCCACTCGAGGTATAGGGATATTGCCAGTCTCGCCTCTCGGCACACTCACGCTACTACCCCATATTCAGAGGTTAAGAGAGAATGCCATTGGTCTATCGTTTTAGCTGTAAAACGGCGACCTCTATCCAAGTCTACACTTGTGGCCTGTTCCCCAATATCGTCAATACGAGACCAAAGAGCATACGCATTTAAAATAGTTTCAGATTTGTAACTGGTCAGGTCTTGTAG
>NZ_CAAAFT010000124.1:0-3736 GCF_900634765.1 Candidatus Protofrankia californiensis
AGCTCCACCCACAAAACAGCAGGTCAGCGTCAGAGCGTTGTTGCTGATCTAGCTTGGTCCGGCTGGACAGCCGGGTAGCCAAACCTCGATCGTATGGTTCTGGCTTGTTCAGGCTGTCTCCTGCTTGTCTCGGTCGTCGTCTTCCGTTCCGTCCCGCCAGAGTGCCTGGCTCATCGCGTCGGCCGCGTCGTGGAGCAGGGACGGCATGACGTGGCTGTAGACGTTCATGGTGACGCTGATCTGCGAGTGCCCGAGGACTTCCATCACGACCCGTGGGTGTTGGCCCTGAGCGAGCAGGAGACTCGCGGCTGTGTGTCGGAGATCGTGCAGCCGGACCGGCCGGAGGCCCGCCTTCGCGCACAGCGCCTTGAAGGCTCGGATGTCGTTGCGATGCTCGACCGGGCTTCCGATGGTGGTGGCGAACACGACCCGGTCGTCTTTCCATCTTGACCCGGCAAGTGGCCGTTCGGTGTCCTGGCGTCGCTTGTGTTCACGCAGCAGCGTGAGCAGGGGAGCGGGAATGGCCAGGACCCGGCGGGACCGTGCAGTCTTGGTCGGGCCGACGGTCGTTGGCTCGCGCTCCCCGAGTAGCCAAACGAGTAGCCAAGAGGCCGGAGGACGCTGTCAGACCTGGTCCGAAAATAAGAGGTGACCTGCCCCGCATGCAGCCATGTAGAGCAGGTCTGCCGGCAGGTTCCTACGTCCGTGGTAGAGATGTAGCATGTTTGTATGAGTGTTAAGCAGCGGCTCTCGGCGTCGGTGGACGCCGAGTTGGTGGCCGTAGCGCAGGAGGCTGTTGCGCAGGGGCAGGCGGAGAGCGTGAGTGCCTGGGTGAACGAGGCGCTGCGCCTGAAAGCGGATCATGATCGTCGGCTGCGGGCTCTCGACGACTTCCTCGCCGGTTACGAGGCCGAGCATGGCGAGATCACCGAGCAGGAGATGCGCGATGCCGCCCGGCGGGCCCGCGCCCGGGCGGTCGTGGTGCGAGGCGAGCCGGACGCGAGCGGTTCCGGCCCGTCCGGCCGCGGTCTCGGTGCCGCCTGATGCTCGTGCTGGATGCCGGAGCGTTTCTCGCGGTCGAGCGTGGCGACCGTGACGTGGTGGCTCTGGTCAAACGGGAGCGCTTGGCGGGCCGCTCGCCGGTCACCAGCGGGGGCGTGGTCGCGCAGGTCTGGCGCGGTGGCCGCGGACGTCAAGCCACCGTCGCCCGCATGCTCGCCGGAGTCGATGTCACGGCGATCGATGACGGTCTGGGACGTCGGGCGGGAACGTTGCTGGCCCGTGCTGGCCAGTCGGATGTGATCGACGCCACCGTGGTGTGCCTGGCCGTGGATGGGGACGACATCCTCACCTCCGATCCAGGTGATCTTCGAGCGCTCGCGCACGCTGCCGGGATACATGTTGATCTCATCGCCGTATAGATCGGCCAGCGCTGGACCGTTCCCGCTTTGGTGGACACCCGATGTAGCTGCCCGATTCATCGGGAGTACGAAAAATGGGCGCAGGTCGGGATCTTGGTGATCTCTGGTCGGGTCCGGTCCCATAGCTCTTTGATGGCGGTTTCCAGTGCCAGACGGAGCATCCAGACGCATGCGCGTGGCCAGGTCCGCTGGTTCCGGGCACCTCGCCGTGGAGCGTGCGGTCGACTTCCTGCAGCAGGATGTCGCTGTTCATGCCGAGTCCCGGATCTTCTCGATGAGCCGCGCGGTGTCATCGACGAGGTGCTTCATCTCGCCGGCGTGGTGGCCGTGTGCACCCTTGCGGACGGCTTGGAAGGTGTCGCCGGCCCAGCGTCCGAACCTGTTGAGCCGGGTGAGCACGCCCCCACCGCGGTCGACGTCATCGAAGAAGGCGAGCGCCACCAAGGCGTTCGTCGTCTGGCGGACCGGAGTGTGTCCTCGGCACCGACGATGCGGTCCGCGTTGCCGGCAGACGTTGCTAGCATATCTTGCTAGCATGTCGCGCATGACACGCACGATCACACTCCGACTCTCGGACAAAGCCTACGAGGCGGTCAAGCGGTACGCCGAGGCCGAGCACACCTCGATGAACGCCTGGGTCGAGGGCCTGCTCGATGCCGAGGACATGCGCCGGCGCTGCGCCGCGCACGGGGCCTGGGTGCAGGCCAACCCGGCGGCGGCCCGTGCGGCCCTCGCTTTCGGTGAGGCCAATCAGCGGGCTCTCGCGGCGGCGGGGCTGCCCAACCTCGCGGGCGCCACCGAGTGAGACCACCGCGGCGCGGCGAGATCTGGACTGCGGGCACCGGGCCGGCGCCACAGACGGTGCTGGTCATCAGCTCCACGGTCTACAACGAGATCGTCGATGAGCCGACCGTGCTGGTTGCCTTGGTCGTGGAGCACGCCACCGAGGAGGGGTTCTGCGTCGACCTCGGCGAGGGGCAGTGGGCCGTGATGGGCCTGGTCACGTTCGTGGCCAAGGCCGGCCTGGGCGAGTGCCTGCGCCGGGTCGACACTCAGACGCTCACCAACGCCAACACCATGCTGTTCAAGATCTTGGCTACACCCGAACGCTGAACCGGCGGCCACGCGATCGCGGCGCACGGCATCCTCGAATGCCCCAGCGAAGACGTCGACCTGTTCGCTGACTGGCAACGACGGGCCGACTTTCCTGCCGCCGTGGACGGGGTGATCGCCGCCGCCGGCGGCGTGCTCGGCGTGCTGCACCCCGTCCTGCTGCCGCTGTTGGTGATCTCGATAGTGCCGGACGGCTGGGCGTCGGTGCGTTCGGCCCGGCTCGCCCACGCGTCCTGGCTGGGTCGTATCCGCCAGGTCAGGCGCCAGTACATGCTGCGGTACCATATGACGGAACGTGACTGCGCCGCGGAGATCCGGTCGTTCGGCCTCGGCCGCTTCCTGCTCGACGAGTACACCACCCTGGCCCGCGAGCACGAGGCCGAGCAGGTGCGTGTCGGCCGCGGGCAGGCGGTGTACCGGCTGACCGGCGAGGCCGTGTCGGGGCTTGCGCTGGGCGCCGTCTACGGGACGCTGATCGTGCTGCTCGACACCGGCATCATGCCGCTCGCCGCCGCGGGCACGGCGGTGCTGGCGATCCGCAACGGGCGGGGCGCCCTGTCCTCGGCGCTGAACAGCCTCAACGACGCCTACGAGAACTTCCTCTACTTCGGCGAGTACCGGACCTGGATCGAGGAAGCGACTGGCCGGGTGCCCGCGCCCCGGGAACGCCCGGCGCCGACCAACCCGACAGTCATCAGGGCCGACAACGTCACCTACACCTGCCCTCACACGGACACGCCAGCGCTGCGTGGGGTCACGGTCGAGCTACGCAAGGGCGAGGTCGTCGCGTTCGTGGGCGCCAACGGCAGCGGCAAATCCACGCTCGCGAAGATCCTCGCCGGTCTGTACGAGCCGGACTCCGGCACGGTGAGCTGGGACGACACCGTTCTCGCCGAGGTCGACCCGGACAGCGTCCGGTCGGGTATCGGCTTGATCCCGCAGAGCTACACGCAGTGGCCGATGTCGGCCAGGCTTAACATCGCCGTCGGCCGGATCAGCCGACTGGCTGCGGACGGACCGGACAGTGTCATACCCGCCGCGCAGGCGACCGGCGCGGCCGAGGTGATCGAGAAGCTACCGCACGGCTATGACACGTCCCTGGCCCGCCAGTACAACTCGGGGCACGACCTGTCCGGTGGTCAGTGGCAGCGGATCGCCTGCGCGCGGGCGGTCTACCGGGACGCGCCGTTCCTCATCGCGGA
>NZ_CAAAFT010000124.1:3860-9967 GCF_900634765.1 Candidatus Protofrankia californiensis
GGACGCGCCGTTCCTCATCGCGGACGAGCCCTCCGCAGCCCTCGACGCCCGCGCCGAGCAGACCCTGTTCAGCCTGATCCGCGAGCTGGGGCAGGACCGGACAGTCCTGCTGATCACCCACCGGCTCGCCAGCGTCCGCACCGCCGACCGCATCTACGTCCTCGACGACGGCCTGGTGATCGATGAGGGCACGCACGCCGAGCTGATGACCAGGCCCGGGATTTACCGCGAGCTGTTCACCCTCCAGGCCAGTCAGTTCCTCGACACGCAGGCGCCCTAAGCTGTACTGACCATGGACGTTGGTGACGGGCGACCGCGTTGATGAACACGACCGGGTGGACCTGGTCCAGCGGCCGGCCCGGCCGGCCGAGCATGTCACGGCCCCGCAGCAGACTGCTTGGGGCGGTTGGCTTTCGCATTCGAATGCGGAAGGCCGGTGTGCGGTATGACCGTGCGCTTCAGCAATTCTTAGTCGGTAAGGCTGGTGCTCGACTCGGGCCGGTCGGTGCCCGAGGCCGCGAAGAGTCTGAGTATCAACGAGGCCATGTTGGGAAACTGGATGAAGAAGGCGAAGGAAGACAGCGAGGCCGAGGAGCAGCCGTTGTCGGTGCCGGAGCGTGCGGAACTCGAGGAGCCCCGGAAGAAGTACGCGCAGGCACAGATGGACATCGCCTTCCTAAAAAAGCGGCGAGCTTCTTCGTGAGCGAACAGAAGTAAAGTTCGAGTTCATCTCGAACCATGTTCCGAGGAAGCCTGTGTCCGCCCCACCCTGCTGAGGAGCCTCGCCACCGACGTCAAAGCGGAGATTGCCGACCTCGACGACGTGGCCGTGCGCGACGCGGTGGCCAGGGACCCCGGGACGTTCGTCGCCGGCGCTCGCCCAGCCTGTGTGGACGAGTACCAGCACGTCCCGCTCGTCCTCGATGCGATCAAGGCCGAACTCAACCGCGACGGCAGGCCTGGCCGCTTCGTCCTGACGGTCTCGGCCCGACATGAGGCACTGCCCACAGCCGCCCAGGCACTCACTGGCCGGCCGACTGGTGGTCGAGCGGCTGGTGGACGCTGGCTACGAAGTGCGGGTCATGAGCCGCAGACCCCGGTCGGCCGACGACAGCGCCGGGTACGCGTGGGCGACCGCGGACCTGCGGTCGGGCCACGGCGCCCGGGAGGCCGTGGCGGGCGTGGACGTGGTCGTCCACTGCGCGACCGCCTCGAGGCGGAGGCTGGAGGCCGAGATCGCTCGGACACTGCTGGAGGCGGCACGGCGGGCCGGACAGCCGTACCTGGTGTACATCTCCATCGTCGGTGTCGACCGCGTGCCGCTGGGCTACTACCAGGGGAAGCTGGCGGCGGAGCGGCTGGTGGAGGAGTCCGGCCTTCCTTACACGATTCTGCGCGCAACCCAGTTCCACGACCTCCTGCGTGCCGTGTTCGCCGGGGCGGCGAGGTTGCCGGCGGTGCCGCTGCCAGACCTCCGTTTCCAGCCCATCGACGTTTCGACTGGCTGCGGATGGCCGATCGCATTCTGATCAGTGGTCGCGTTGTGTCGTTGAGGGCCCGCATCCATGGACGACGGGTTCGACATCGCTCTCGTTGTGAGATCGGTGTCGACAGGTGAGCCGGCCGCTGAGGATCAGGACAAGGACCGTTGCCGGGCAGCCGGTGCGTCGCCTGTCGTTCACGGGCATGCTCCACAGCGGCCGAGGGGATCTCGCTGTCCGGTCCGAGGAGATCATCCGTGCGGAGCACGATCATCCCACATGTTAGTGATCGACTCGGCGTGGACTCAGGCGTCCCCGCCTCCTATTGCCATCTGCGATCAGTCCACAAGCACGGGAGATGACTGCTGGCGGGACTATCCTGAGGAAATTCCTTCCATCTATCCTGGATCGGTCGGCCCCGTTCACTCCCTTGGTGACTGGGACGGGGGAGCCGTTTGGTCGCCGTCCGGGAGTATGTCTTTCCTGGGTAGGCTGGAGGGGGCAAAATGCTGAGTATCACGACCTACGCCAGCACCCGCATCGCACGATCGCCCGCGGAAGTGTGGGACTATGTGACGACACCGGCCAACTGGGTGGGGGCGCATCCCGTGGCCAAAGCGGTTCGGGGTGACGTCCACCGCCGGCGCCGGCTGGTGCGAGATGGACAGAAACCGTCGAGGTCGGCGGAGAGATCGTGGAACTCGAGTGGACCGCCACAACCATCGATACCAGTGATGCGGAGTGGCTCTGGCGAATCGAGGCGAACCCGTACCTGACCTCTGACCCCGCCGACGGAAGAGTTCACGTCGGCATCACCTACACCTTTCTCGCGGACGGCGATTGCACCGTGTTCGGCCGTACTGTGGACGTGCGCTACTCGGGCGGAGCCTCGATCCCGCTTCGCTACCGGGACGCGTGGACCGACGAGAGCGCCGACATCCACTATCTGGATACGATCAAAAGGGCGCTGGAAGAAGGATGAAGTCGGGACGGCCGTCTCTGTGAAAGATGTCAATCGCGAAACCATGGAACCATGGATTCGTGAAAGGTGTCAATCATGAAAGGTTTCGATTGTCACCGTTTCTGTGACGACTGGCGCTGAGATCGGTACGTCCGGCTCTGTTGTGAGATTCAAGAGGCGGGTTGGGTCGCACCGCGCGACGGCCGTGCGTGACCATTCAGGGCTACGCACGCCGGGGGCATCACCGACCGGTCAACGCAACAGAGCTCGTTGCATACCATCCGGTCAGCACGAGTCGTTCACGGCGAGACGAGGACACCCGGTACATGACATCTGCGGGCCCACACCAACGTACTGACAGAAGACCACAGGGTGACGATGCCCTGGTTGCCTCGGATGCTGTTGTCGCCGGGTACGGCAGGCTGGCGGCGGCCGCAGCGGAATCCCTGGCCGAGGCAACCAGCCAGCAAATCACGGCCGCACTGGATGCGATGGCCGAACGGCTGACCGTTGCCCGGGCGGAGATCGTCGAGGCGAACGAGCGAGACCTGCGTGCCGCGGAGAAGGCGGGGATGAGCGTTGCGCTGCTGGATCGGTTGCTGCTGGGACAGCAGCGGATCGACGCGACGATCGCCCAGCTGCGCCTGCTCGCCGCAGTCGAGGTGCCCCCGCGCGAGATCGAGTTGCGTGAGTTGCCTGACGGGCTGCGGCTGGTGGAGCGACGGCGGCCGGTAGGGGTGATCGGGGCGAACTTCGAGGCGCGGCCGGGTGTCACCATCGACGTGGCCTCGCAACTGCTGAAGTCACGCAACGCCGGGGTACTGCGCACCGGTTCGGCCGCGCTCAGCTCGGCGCTGGCGCTGCACCGGCATGTGATCGTGCCTGCGTTGCAGGCGGCATACCTGGACCCCGACGCAATCCAGCTTGTCGAGGAGCCAGGTCACGAGTTCGCCTCGGCGCTGGTTCGCCAGCGGGGGCTGATCAAGCTGGTGATCCTGCGTGGCAGTGGGGAGACCACGGCGGCGCTTGGGGCGGAGGCAGCCCGCCATGGAGTCCGTACACTCGCTCATGCCGACGGCGGCGGGGTGCTTTACGTGGACGCGGCGGCCGACCGCGACACCGTGGTGCGATTGCTGTGGGCAGGCACTGACCGGCTGGGCGTGTGTAACCGGGTCAACCTGGTGCTGATCGCCGACGCGGTGTACGACGCGATGCGCCCTGTAGTGGAGAATGTACTGCGCGACAACAGGATCCGCGTGTCGTTGCCCCCACACGGGCATCCACTGGGGTATGAGTGGGCGCTGGACCCGGGCAACGAGGCGACGGTGACAGTGGCCCCGGTGGGCGACGCTCGAGAGGCGGCGCGGGTGGCGAACACGGAGACGTCCGGGCTGGCGGCCACGGTGGTCACCGAGGACGCGCACGCCGCGGCGACGTTCATGGACAGCTACAGCGGCACGGGTGTGTTCTGGAACGCCACGACCCGGTTGCTGGACGGGTTCAAGCTGCACGCGATTCCGGAGACGGGGATCAACGTGGATCATGTGCCTGGCCCCCGTGGCCCGGTCACGTTCGCGGACTTGTACCTGCGGCAGTATCTGGTATTGCCCGCCGCGGCGGTGCTGTCGTGACCGGGCTGTCGTGACCGGCTCACGCACTGCCGGGCATACGGCGCGCTGGCCACGTGCTCTTACCGGGGCTGTCGGGGCTGTCGGGGGTTTGTCGATATGGGTTGATATAGGTCGATATGGGCCGTGATGTGGCCCCGCCGGGTAGTGAGCGGGAAACGTGTGAGGATCGGTATATCAGTAAAAGGGTGAACAGGCCGTGACCTCGCCGGCTGTGTTCCGTCAAAAGTAGATAGAATTGCCAAAGGTCTTCCCATGCTGGTAAATCAGCAGTGGAGCGCCATCATGAGGTGGTGGTGAGGAATTCCCGGATGGAGGCAGTGTGCTGGGAGACCTGATGCCCGTCAGGGATCCGCTGCGTTCCGATGATCCGGAACGTGTGGGTACCTATCGGCTGACCGCCCGGCTGGGTGCAGGCGGGCAGGGCGTGGTCTACCTCGGTCACGGTGCTTCGGACGAGGGTGCTTCGGACGAGGCTGTCGCGATCAAGCTGTTGCGTGCCGACCTGAGCGGGGACGCGGCGGCACGGCAGCGATTCATCCGCGAGGTGGCAGCCGCCAAACGCGTTGCCCGCTTCTGCACCGCCCAGGTGCTGGACGCCGACGTCGACGGTGATCAGCCGTACATCGTCAGCGAGTACGTCGACGGGCCGTCCTTACAGCACCTGGTGTCCTCGCAGGGTCCCCGCGACGGCGGCGCGCTGGAACGCTTGGCGATCGGTACCGCGACAGCGCTGGCCGCGATCCACGCCGCCGGCGTCGTCCACCGGGACTTCAAACCGGGCAACGTGCTGATCGGCCCGGACGGCCCACGGGTGATCGATTTCGGGATCGCCCGCGCGTTGGACACAACCAACCCGATCGCCAGTCAGGCGATCGGTACCCCGGCCTACATGGCACCCGAGCAGGTTGCCGGCTCCGACGTCGGCCCGGCGGCGGACGTGTTCGCCTGGGGTGCGACGATCGTTTTTGCGGCGACCGGTCACTCGCCCTTCGGCTCGGACTCGGTCCCGGCGGTGTTCCACCGGATCCTGTACGCCGAACCAGAGCTGGGAGAGCTTTCCGGCCCGTTGCGCGAGCTCGTCGCCGCCTGCCTGGCCAAAGATCCACATGCTCGCCCGCGTGCCCACCAGGTGCTCATCGGTTTACTCGGCCAGGACCAGGCCACGACCGGAGTCGAGATCCCGCCCGGGGCGGACGCACAACCGGCGGGTGTCCTCACCCAGGGCGCCAACGCAGCCGCCACCCTCCGCTTTGATCGTTTTGACGGTGCCCGCGGGCCGGGGACGACACGACTCCTACCGGACCGGCCCACATCGCAGGGTGCGCATGCGCGGCGGTGGATTCTCGCGCTCGGCGCCGCCGTGGTTGCGGTCGGAGCAGTACTCGTTGTGCTGTTCTGGCCGTTCGGGAGCGGACCGAACGAGCAGCAGACCAACGGCATCGCAAGCACCTTTGCCGGCACCTGGAGCGGTCAGGGCCACATCCCCTACGAAGGCGTCGACGTTACCTGGACGGTGTACTTCCGGGCCGATGGTCGCGTCGCGCAGGTGGAGTCGGGCCAGAGCTCGTGTGCCGGAGGAACCCTGACCTGGCTGCGCGGGACCGCCACCAGGATGGAGATGCGGTACGTCCCACCACCAACCTGCACCCCCGGGCGCGTCACCGTGACCAGTCGCGGACAGGATCAGATGATCTTCCATGTGGAGCCGGACAGCGACGTGGAACCCCCTTACGAGGGGACCCTGCACCGCGTGTGAGCGATGCTTCCCGGGATCGGCGCGTCCTGTGGCGGCCGCGCATCTTCTTCTGGACACCCCGGATAGGACTCGTCAACTTCTTCGGCAACGCCCAGAAGTGGCACGAAACATTTCCCGTCCACAATGTCGTCCTGGGGGTCACCTACTGGTGGTAGACGCCTACGGTGGACGGCGAAGTCGCGGGATTGCAGCCGCGGTGTCGGCCTGTCCGCCGGTGCGGTACAGGGGTGATCACGCGCTCTGCGGTCCGCTGCTTCCGGCAGCGGACCGCAGAGCGC
>NZ_CAAAFT010000125.1:0-4840 GCF_900634765.1 Candidatus Protofrankia californiensis
TAGACCGCGGAAGAACACCAGTCAGCCCGCACCATCCCCGCTGGAGACGATGTCAAGACCGAGGATCTTCCGCTGCCCGCCGGCCTTGACGCCCACCGCGAGCAGGCCGTGCACGGTGATGACACGGCCGCCCTCGCGGACCTTCAGGGTGAGCGCGTCCACCCCGAACCGCTCACGGAGCACCATCGAGCGGTCGTGATCGGAACGTCTCGACCTGGGTATCGCGGTGCTTCGTCAGTGCCGAGACCTGGGACTTCGAGATCCCCGACACGCCCAGCTGCTCGACGAGCCTGTCGACCCTTCTCATGGGAACACCGAGGAGGCAGGAGGTGGCGACCACCGGGATCAGTGCCTGTTCCGCGCGCCGCGGACGGGTCAGCCACTCCGAACATAAGAGCAGAGCCCGGACGCGGCTTCGGAACCGCCAGCTCGATCGTTCCCGCCCGGGTGTCCCCTCCCGCGCCCGACATCCGTTCCGACGATTCACCCTTTCTGGTGAAACCTCCCCATTTCGGCGTTACGGATCCCGTCCACCTCGGCGCTCATCAACGCCTCCGCGAACGCCTTCCCATCGAGCCTGGCAGATCCGGACCCGCAGCCGGCTCCTTGCCCGCCCGCTCGCCATCCGGCACGGTCGGGCGCACAGCCATCGTGATTCCTCTTCATCGAGTTGCTTCGCTCATTTCCCGTGAGGATCACGCGGTGGCCGTCCCACTTCCCGGGCCGCCACGTTGGCATGTTTTCGATCGGCTACACTCTGTACGCTTCGTCCCCGGACTCGACTCGACTCTGTCCGCACGGTGCGCTAATCGTGACGTACGGGAGGGTGGCTTCGCGCAGGGCGCTTGACCACCCGATTCCCATCTGCTGGCTACTCGTAGGAGTGGTGCAACCACCCTTCGCCGGCTGCGATGTTGTGACCCACTTCATACGGCGATGGTGTTGTGACCCGCTTTATGTAACGAGCCGGCGGAGGGCTGATGGGAATCCTTGTCAATATCGACAACGGTGGCACGTTCACCGACGTGTGTGTGACGGATGGTGAACGCATCGTGCATGCGAAGACGCCGACGACACCGCACGATTTAACGCAGTGTTTCGTCGACGGGCTACGGACCGTGTCCGACCGTCTGTATGGCGAGGAGGACACCACGCGCCTGTTGCGCGAGACGGAGTACCTCCGCTACTCGACGACGTCGGGCACGAACGCCGTGGTCGAACGGAAGGGCGCACCGGTCGGATTGCTGGTCGACAGCGGCGCGGAGGGGGATGTCTATGGAATTGTGAACCTGGTCGACGCCTCGCTGTGGCAGGCCATGGTGCCGCACGCCCCGGTCGGGATCGCGGTCGGTGCCGATGGGTCGGTGGGCCTGGACGAGTTCACGACCGCGATCAACGACCTGCTGGCGACGAGCGCCTCGCGGATCGTGATCGCCCTGCGGAACGCGGAGGCGGAGCGGGCGATCAAGAACCTGCTGTTGGAGCGGTACCCGAGGCACCTGCTGGGCGCTGTCCCGTTCACCCTGTCGCACGAGCTTGTGCACGACGTCGATGACGCGAGGCGTGTCCTGACCGCGGTGCTGAACTCGTACCTGCATCCGGGGATGGAGCACTTCCTGTATGGCGCGGAGAAGGCGTGCAAGTCCAACGGGCTGGCACGGCCGCTGCTGATCTTCCGTAACGACGGGGACTCGGCCCGGGTCGCCAAGACGACCGCGTTGAAGACGTGGGGTTCCGGGCCGCGTGGTGGGCTGGAAGGCAGCGTCGCCTACGCCTCGCTCTACGGTGCGGACGTGCTCGTCGGGATGGATGTCGGTGGGACCACCACGGACGTGTCGGTCGTGGTGGACAAGGCCCTGACGGTGCACGCGCACGGCCGGGTCGAATCGGCGCAGACCTCGCTGCCCATCCCGGACCTGAGCAGTGTCGGGCTGGGTGGCAGCTCGGTGGTCGCGGTCGTCGACGGTGGGATCCAGATCGGTCCGCGCAGTGTCGGGGCCGCGCCTGGCCCGGCGTGCTTCGCTCGCGGCGGCACCGACGCGACCGTGACCGACGCGCTGCTGCTCGCGGGCGCGCTGGACCCGGACAACTACCTGGGCGGGGATCTGAAGCTGGACCCGGCCCGGGCGGAGCGGGCACTGCTGACCCATGTCGGGGAGCCGCTGTCGTTGTCCGCCCATGCCGCGGCGCTCGCGGTGCTGCGGGCGTTCGAGGAGCAGGTGGGCGCTGCGGTAAAGACCATGATCGGTTCGACGGGTCGAGATCTCTCGGAGGCTACGCTGCTGGCCTTCGGCGGCGCGGGCCCCGTGCTGGCATCCGGAATCGCCAGGGCAGCGGGGATCACGCAGGTGATCGTGCCGCATCTGTCGGCGGTGTTCAGTGCCTTCGGTATCGGCTTCAGCGGGCTGGCGCACGAGTACAGCGTCCCGATGCCCGGCACCGACGCCGACGTGGGTGCGGCACGAGACGACCTGCTGACCCGGGCGCGGCGTGACATGTTCGGTGAAGGCGTTTCCATCGACGAATGCACTTTCGAGACCCGCGACCGATTCATTTCCGACGGCGTGTTGCGGGACGAGAAGTGGCCCAACGGATCGTCTCCTGACACCGTGGGAGGCAAGGCCGACCGGCTGGTGGTGCGGGCCTCGCATCCGCTGCCGACCTTCGAACTCGCGGCCGACCAGCACGGCACCGTGCAGCCGGCGACCGCGGACGGATCGCGCCGCATCCGCCTCGCCGACGGCGACGAGCAGGAGGTGCCGGTCTACCGTCCGGAGAACCTGGCGCCGGGGCAGGGGGCCCAGGGGCCGGCGCTCGTCGCGGGCGACTACCTGACCTGTCTGATCGAGCCCGGGTGGGGGTTCCGGGTGAGCAGCAACTCCGACCTGATCCTGGAGGCCCAGCGATGAGCGACCAGCAGTCCTCGGTGAACATCACCGAGTATCTCGCGATCGATCTGGTGGCCGAGCGATGGGTGTGCCGGGTGTGCGGGCACGACATCGCGAACGCCCGCGAGAACTACAAGACCGGGATGCTGGTCTACGACCGCGATCCCCGGGAGATTCACCGGCCGCTCCTCGACGAAAGCTACGAGTTCACCTACGCTCCCGACCCCGCCTGGTGCCGGATCGTCGAATTCTACTGCCCGGGCTGCGCAACGCTGGTGGAGAACGAATACCTGCCGCCTGGTCATCCGCTGACGCACGACATCGAACTCGACATCGACTCGCTGAAGCGTCGTCACCTGAGTGCAGTGGAGGACTAGAGAAATGCGGCAAGTAAGCGTTGACATCGGCGGGACGTTCACCGACTGCTTTCTCGTTTACGACGACGCCTACGTCGAGGCGAAGTCACTGACCACGCACCACCACCTCGCCTCCGGCTTCATGGACGCGCTGGCGCAGGCGTGCGCCCAGATCAATCTGGATGTGCAGACGGTGCTCTCGACCGTCGACGCGGTGCGCTACGCCACGACACTGGGGACGAACGCGCTCATCGAGCGCAGCGGACCGTCCGTCGGCATCCTCACCACCGCCGGCTTCGAATCGACTGTGCCGCTGATGCGGGCCCGCGGCTACGGCGACGGGCTGACCGCGGCCGAGCAGTCCGACCTGCCCGCCGCGGACCGGCCCACGCCGCTGGTTCCGGTGACCCGCATCGCAGGAATCCAGGAACGCATCGACTACGCCGGCAAGGTAGTGCTCTCCGTCGACGAGGACGACGTCCGCAGCCAGGTGCGGCGGCTGGTGGACGAGGGCGCGCAGGCGTTCGTGGTCACGTTGATCAACGCGGTGGTCAACCCCGCCCACGAGAAGGAAGTCGAGCGCATCGTCCTCGACGAGTACCCCACCCACCTGCTGGGTGCGATACCGGTCGTGCTGTCGCACCGGGTCACCGGCCGCAAGGGCGAGTACGCCCGCACCATGTCGTCGATCATCGACGCCTACCTGCACAACCAGATGTACCACGGCCTGGCGTCCCTGGAGATCGAGTTACGGCGTAACGGCTATACCAAGCCGATGCTGCTGGTGCACAACACCGGGGGCATGGCTCAGCTGAACTCGACCGCCTCACTGCAGACCATCCACTCCGGACCCGTCGCCGGGCTGGAGGCCACCCACTACCTGTCGAAGACCTACGACCAGCCCAACCTCATCGCCACCGACATGGGGGGCACCAGCTTCGACATTGGCCTGGTGACCTCCGACGGCGTGAAGTTCTACGACTTCAACCCGGTCATCGATCGCTGGCTCGTGTCGACTCCGATGACCTACCTGCACACCCTCGGCGCCGGCGGCGGCTCCATCGCCCGCTACGACCGCCTGTGGGGTGCCATCGAGGTGGGCCCGCAAAGCGCCGGCTCCGACCCTGGCCCGGCCTGTTACGGACGAGGCGGGCGGCTCCCGACCACGACGGATACCAACCTGGTGCTGGGCTACCTCGATGCGGACAACTACGCGGGCGGCACGATCAAGCTCAGCCTGCGCCGGGCGCAGCGGGCCATCGAGGAGCAGATCTGCAAGCCCACCGGACTGAGCCTGATCGAGGCAGCGAAGGCGATCAAGCGCAAGGTGGACAGCAACATGGCCAATGCGATCTTCAAGGAGGTCGCGGTAAAGGGATACAACCCGAAGAACTTCGTCGCGCTCAGCTACGGTGGCGGTGGTCCGCTGCACGCCTGTGGGTATGCCGCGGAGCTGGGCATTCAGCACGTGCTTATCCCCCCGTTCAGCTCGGTGTTCTCGGCGCTGGGCGCGGGTAACATGAACCAGTTGCACATTCACGAGCGTTCGCTCTACATGGAGTGTTATCGAAAATAGCCGAAAGAATAGAAGACTAC
>NZ_CAAAFT010000126.1:0-2240 GCF_900634765.1 Candidatus Protofrankia californiensis
GTCCAGGAGCGCGGCGGCGTCCTGTACCGGCGGCCAGCTCCGGATCCAGAAACAGCGGTGGGCCAGCCGGGACGAGTGCCAGGCGGTCCACTTCTCCCTGCGCGCGGCAGGTGCGCCCCCCGCGCCGTAAGGTCCAGATCGCAGGATCGCGCCAGCGCGTCCACCAGGCCGGCGGTGTCGAGCACCTGGCACGGGAAGCCCGCCCGACGCAACGACTTGACGGCGCCGCGGAGCAGGGCCGCCACGACCGTGGGTGCCGCATCCTGATCGGTATCGAGGTCGGCGCCGGCTTCAGCCAGCGCCCGCGTGTCCAGCCGGACCGTGATCCAGGTGACCGCGTCCAGGGGAACCGGCGCCCCGCCGAACCCGGCGAGGAGCTGGCGGTACGACCGGTCCGCCGGGGACGCGGGATGGGTGTCGAGCCCCGGCACCGGTACCGTGTGCCGGACGACCTGTAGCACGACACCTGGTTGGTGCGTGTCCGCGAGCGCGGTTGCCAGGACCTCCAGGGGCAGGCGTCCGCCCGGATCGTCACATATGGACATGCCCGTGGTGTGGGGGCGGCCACCGCGAACCAGCCGGCGCCGTCCTGCGCGACGCCCACCTGTGTGCCGTCCCCGGTGGATACGTTTTCGACGGTCAGGCCCGGGGCCAGCACTGACAGGGCGGCCAGGCGCGGGTCGTCGGAGTGCCGGGCCGGGCCCGCGCGCCTGCGCCGGTTGTACCGCATGATCATCAGGCGGTGTTCCAGCCACCACCGGCCGTTGCGCCGTCCCAGTGTCACGAGCAGGAGCGCGGTCGCGCCCGCGCCGGCGGCGATGATGGCCACGGTGCCGCGGGTAAGCGTCGCCAGGATGGCTATGACCGCTGTCTCGGCCAGCAACAGCTGCATGATGTGGACCGGGCCGAGATAGCCGGGTCGCCGGCGGGGTAGAAGAGTCACCGGACCGGATGGTTCATTGTCCGTGGTGATCCGCTCGGCCCGGCGCATCTGCTGCCGCGAGTCGGTCATGCTCGGTCAATCCTCCTGACTGTCCTGCCGTCCACTGGTTGCTGTGGCTCTGGTTACCGGGGCCCGCTGCGCACCGTTCATCACCCCGTTCATCATAGGAACGCCGGTCGTGCCGCCGGGAGCCCGTGGGTCATGAAGCCGTCGGGTCCGTGATGGCGTGCGGGACCATGCGCTCGCCAGCCAGGCTTTCAGTTTCCCGCCGGCACCGGGGATGGCCGGGACAACGCCGGAAAGACGGGCGGTGGCGGTGCCGCGGGAAGGCTCGGGCAGACCCGGTCGAAGGGGACACCGGGAGCCATGGCCGACCACTGCGCCCGGGTCGGGTTGGCCCCGGCCAGGCGGCAGGCGCGGGCCACCGGATCCGTCACCGCGGCACGCAGCGGGGCAATGTCCCAGTTGACCACATTGCCGTACTCGTCATATGTGATCAGTGTGTCGCCGGTTTCAGGGAATGCCACACCACGCGGATAGGCGGGTAGGGTCACCGCCGTGACCCGGTGGGGTGCGGCAGTGATCGTCACGTCCTACAGCACTATTCCGTTGCCGCCATCGGATATGGCGAGGAGCCGTCCGTCCGGGCTGAACGCGATGACGGGTGGCATCGTGTTCGTGCTGATTTTCGCCTGAAATCTCGGCCTGCTGGGGGAAGACACGTCGAACAGGTAGGAGTTCTCGAAATCGGCGACCATCAGGGTGTTTCCGTCCGGGGAGAGACGGGCGGTGTCGAAGACACGCAGGGTGGGCCACTCCGGATCCGTGAGAGTGCTCAGCAGCTTCGGACGGCGGGGATCGGTCACGTCGTACAACTGCCCGCCGCACACGAGAACGCGTCCCCGCGGCCTGAACGCCGTGCAGTTCCCAGCCTGTTTCGGAGCGAAGGAGAAGAGGCGGACGGGATGGCCGTGGTCGGAGATGTCCCAGATGGTCGTTGACGGTGGTGGCCACCGACGGCAGATCCGGCAGCCCCGAGGCGCCGGTGTGACGGCTCGTCCCCACCAGCACCGCACGAGCCCCCGCCAGGTCACCCGGCGGTGGCCGTCGCGGTACCGCCATCGCGGTGCGTGCCCTTATCCGGCCGGCGCGGCGGGCAGGCCGTGCCGGCTCGCCCTGCGACGGCGCCAGGCTCCCAGCGGCTGGACGCTGCTACCCGTCCCGCCGCCGGCGTCCCGCAACGCGATGACGACTTCCGTGGTCCGTATCGTCCTTGGTCCATATTACCCTTTTTGCC
>NZ_CAAAFT010000127.1:0-8125 GCF_900634765.1 Candidatus Protofrankia californiensis
TCTATCAAACAGCCACCGGGACCTGACCAGTTACTCAGATTTTCTGTAACTAATCCAATCAATTTCTTCCCTTTTAAGTAATACTACGATTAAAAAGGCGGGGTTGTGCTGCATTCTCCATTTCTTTCGCCAATCCTCGCCAACTGGAAATGCTAACGTACTGCGCCCTCCATTTAAAGTCCATTGCGTCGTTCCCTTGATCTGAACTCTGATCGACCCTTCAATAAATTTGATTTCGCCATCAAGCGCGAATATATCTTCATCGGGCGAGTTCTCGGAGAATGGGATATGCGCATGGGCGCAGACCTTGCGCACATATGAGACCCCGTAGCGACCGATCGCACCGCTGAGATCTAAGCGCCCGAACTCCTGTGGAGCCACTGTCCCCCCAGAGCTTCCAAACCGAGCCAAGCGGCAGCCAGGCGATGCGCTGACTCTTAGCACTAGGTTCACTACTTTATGACAAAGGAGCCTTACTGACCAGACCAGACCGCTCGGCTTCCGCGGACGGCCGCAGATGGTCTGCTTTGCTCTTGTGGTCGAGCTGGCCTGCGCCTCGATGAGTGCCGGTGGAGAATACGGGGACGCGGGACGCGGCAGTGATCCGATGCAGGAGACCGCGTAGGTGAACGAGATGATCTCTCCGATCCAAGATGGTCTTGAAAACCACCTCAGGAAACGATGCCGTGCCCGCCACGTACCCGTTGCAGTGGTGGGCATCGGCGCGGATCGGAGAGCACCGGACACCGCTGGGCTGGATCGGAGTGTTCCAGCCCAGGTCAGCGTCAGTAGGGAGGCGGGTTTTTAAAGCTCGTAACGTTGATCCCAGCAGCACACGCGGATCTGCCCGGGTGTATCCATCGCTGTACCCAAGCCGGCGGAGGTTGGCGGACGAGCACGAACACCGGTGGACGGCGAGTGCAGGTCACGCCGACGCAGCGGACTTGTACGGACGTTGGCGGACAAAACGTCGTCAACTCTTAATCTGCGGGTTCGGGGTTCAAGTCCCTGGCGGCGCACCCATACCTATCAGGTGAGATGACGCTACGTATCTGCCTCCTGCCCACTCTGACGGCGATGGAGGCTGCAACCTGTGTTGGCGTTGGTCGCTGACGCGTTTCTACCATGCGGTACTGTTTGAAGTGCACCCCCTAGCGAGGAGGCCCGCCGTGTACGAGCTCGAGTTGCCGGCAGCTCTCCGCGATGTCGAACTTGTTGATCCCCCCGAGTGGCTCGACAGGGTACTCGCGGAGGCGGATGCGGATCTTTCTGCGGGACGGTTCCTGTCGTTCGGATCGGCCGAAGAGTTCGATGCTTACGCACGGCAGATCACCGCTGATGATGGAGAGACACTGCGTCGCACGGCATGAGGTGCATACCGGACATCTATCATGTTCGGTATGCCCACCTTCGACGCGATCGACCGCTTCTGGGCTGACTACCGACGACTGACGCATGCCCAGCGGGAGCGGTTCCTCCGGGCGCGTGACCTGTTCGTCGAAGACCTCCAAGCCGGTGCCGGCTTCCGTAAGAGCCTTCGGGTCAAGGGGTTCCGCGGGGAGCCCGGTGTCTTTGAGATGACGTGGGCGGGCGATGGTCGAGCGCTGTTCCGCTATGGCGAGTCGGAGAAGGACGGCGAGGCGCACATCATCTGGCTACGGGTCGGCACGCACGACATTTTCGACAGGCTCTGACGCGGGACCGCAGTCCGCATCCCGTCATCCTTGCTGATCATCCGGAGTGCATATGCGTGTACCCGTTGCTGTACCCGAGCCGGCGGACGTCGGCGGACGAGTACGAACACCGGTGGACGGCGGGAGCAGGCCACGCCGACGCAGCGGACGTGTACGGACGTTAGCGGACAAAACGTCGTCATCTCTTAATCTGCGGGTTCGGGGTTCAAGTCCCTGGCGGCGCGCCCCTCTTGACCAGCGGTTCCGTCATCTGGAGAGGAACCGCTGATCTGCTTCGGGTAGTTGCGCGAGCCTGCTGGCCGGCAGCAATGATGCGGATCCATCGAGCCGGTGGGCGCATCCCTAGCCGAGGACGACTCTGCGATCACCGAAGTCGGCGACGATCTTGATCGTTCCGCCGAGGGCTTCCACGTAGGCCCTGATCGTGGACAGTCCTGCGCGGTCGAGCGCACCGCGTTCAAGTTCGGAGACCGATGGCTGCTTGACGTGCATACGCTCGGCCAGCTCGACCTGAGTCAGACCCTGCTCCTCGCGGATCTCTCTGAGTCTGAAGGCGCGCACCTCGGCGTCCATACGAGCACGATGCTCCGCGACTCTGTCTTCCCTCGGAGGCCTCTTGGCTCGTGTCTGGCTCCATGTACTTGTCATCGTGTGCGCCTCCTCCCGATCAGCTTCCATGTTCACCACGCAACCACTCGTCGTACCGATCATCGGCGATCTTGATGGTGGATTCAAGCGGTCATAGCGACGCATGCTTTGCCGGCAGGGCGGGGTCACATGGTCGTAGCGCCGGCTGGATTCGTCGCGGCGAGGACCCGGCGGGCAGCGTCGGCGGGGCTTGCTCGGAGCTCACACTCCCAGAGCCGGACGACCGTCCATCCGGCCTGGCGGGCGAGCTCGGTAGCGCGTGCGTCCCGCTCACGGTTGCGTTGCATCTTCGCCGCCCACAGTGACGCGTTCGGGCCGTTGAACGTCTTGCGGCCGTGCACCGGGCAGCCGTGCCAGAAGTCACCGTCGACCCAGACTGCGATCTTCCGTCCGGGGAGGACGAGGTCGGGGTTGCAGCCGGTGGCGAGGCTGCGGCGGAGCCGGAACCTGGCGCCGGCCGCGTGCAGCGCGCGGCGCAGCAGCAGCTCCGGCTCGGTGTCGTTGTTCCGCCTGCCCCGCAGGCCCGTGGCTGCCGGCGTCGAGACCCACACGTCAGACACGTGGCAATCTTTCCACCCCGTATCCGGCAGGACCTGTCGGACCCGTCCGCTACGTTCTTCCCCAGAGGAGGGCGCCATGCAGAGCACGGAAGAAGGCAGCCCGGCTGGGGAGACGCAGCCGGGCGTGCCGTCGCCGGCCAGCGACGACGTCGGTGGCGGTGGGCCGTTCAGCGCTGTTGATCTCTTTGCTGGAGCCGGCGGGGCGTCAGCCGGGATCATCGCTGGCGGTGCTGACCTGAGGCTCGCCGCGGAGATCGACCCTGAGTATGCGTCGACGCATCAGGCCAACCTGCCGTCCGAGGTGCTGGTGGCCGACCTGCGCAACATCGACAGCGAGAAGATCGCCCGGGCGGCCGATGTCGCGCCCCGGGGAATTGTCGTTGCTGTTCGCGGGCCCGCCCTGCCAGGGCTTCTCCATCATCGGGTCGCGGGTCGTCTGGGACGAGCGGAACAACCTCTTCCTCGAGGTGCTGCGGACCGCGCGGGACCTGCGGCCCCAGTGCGTCGCCATCGAGAACGTCCCCGGCTTGGTCACTCTCGCCGGCGGCGCGTACCTCCGCTCGATCCTGCAGGGGCTGTCCGACTGCGGGTACGCGGGCGCGTGCGCGGAGCTGCTGGCAGCACAGCACAGTACGGCGCGCCGCAGATGCGGTGGCGGCTGGTCATCATCGCGTGGCGTAAGGACCTGGGCATCCCGGCGGGGTACGGCTTCCCGGCTCCCACCCACGGCGGCGAGATCGGCGACCTGCTGCCGAACTGCACCATCACCCCGTCGCAGTCCGCCGGCTTCCTCACCACCCACGACGCCATCGCCGACCTGCCCGCGGTCGAGGCTGGCGAGGAGACGGGACGTTACGTCGGGCCGCCGACGACCGCCTACCAGCACGAGATGCGCGCCGGTCTGACAGACGAGCTGTGGAACCACTACGCCGCCAAGTTGTCTGCGCCGAACCTGGAGCGGATCGCCCTTCTCAAGCCAGGCGAGGACTGGCGTGATCTGCCGCGCGAGCTGCTCCCATCCGGGATGCAAAGGGCGCTGCGGAAGGACCATACCCGCCGGTACCGGCGGATGACCTGGGACGGCGTGCCGCGCACGATCGTGACCCGGTTCCGTGACCCAAAGACCGGCGAGTATTCGTCGATTGCTGGCGATCTTGACCGCAGATCTTCCCGTCGGCGGGGCTCATGTGAGCGAATCACGGAGGCTTCAGACACCCCGAAACGACCGTGGAGGACGTCTCCACCGGAAGATTTACCGTTAAGATCGGCCGGTCCTGACGGATGCGACAGTGCCGGGTTCCTGAAGCACGTCGACCGGACGATCTACGGTGATGATCGAGACGAATGGCTCAATGCAACTGACCCGATCCGGTTCGCTCGAAGGCTATAGTCACGGCCGGCGTGTGCCGCGACACCGAGAAGGGACTACTCCAGGTAGTCACGAAGCTTCTCCGAACGTGAGGGGTGGCGCAGCTTCGCGAGCGTCCTCGATTCGATCTGCCGGATGCGTTCGCGGGTGACCCCGAACTCGTGGCCGACTTCCTCGAGCGTTCTGGGACGACCGTCCGTCAGGCCGTACCGGAGCCGGACGATCTGCCGTTCCCGATCGGACAGGGTGCGCAGGACCGCGTCGAGCTGTTCCTGGAACAGCCCGACGGTGGCCGCCTCGAACGGGACGACCGCGTCCGAGTCCTCGATGAGATCACCGAAATGGGAGTCGGCCTCCTCGCCGATCGGCGTGTCCAGCGACACCGGCTCCCGGGATATCATGAGGATCTCCTGGACCCGCTGCGGCGTAAGATCCATCTCCGTCGCGATCTCCTCCGGGCTCGGCTCCCGGCCGAGGTCGGACACGAGCTGCCGCTGGACACGGACCAGCCGGTTGATCACCTCGACCAGGTGCACCGGGATACGGATGGTGCGCGCCTGGTCGGCGAGAGCGCGGGAAATCGCCTGCCGGATCCACCACGTCGCGTAGGTGGAGAACTTGTAACCCTTCGCGTAGTCGAACTTCTCGACCGCACGGATCAGACCGAGGTTGCCTTCCTGGACAATATCCAGGAAGGGCATGCCGCGGCTGACGTAACGCTTCGCGATCGACACGACGAGCCGCAGATTGGCCTCGACCAGCCTGCGTTTGGCGATCTGCCCGTCTCCTTCGACGGCCTCCAGCTCGCGGCGTTCCCGCGGCGTCATCGCACCCGTCGCGGTTGCGAGCTTGTGGGCGGCAAACACCCCGGCCTCGATCCGCCTGGCGAGATCAACCTCCCCCTCGGCGGTGAGCAAGGCGACCTTCCCGATCTCCTTGAGGTACATCCGCACCGGGTCGGAGGTCGGCGCCGCGCTCGCCGGCTCCTCGCGCCCGCGGCGACGACGGGCGGACGGGGCCGCGTCAGGGTCCTCATCCCGAGCATCGAAGATCTCGACGCCCTCGCCGGCGAGCAGTTCCGCGGCTGCGTCGGTCCGCTCAGGCGGTAGGTATGCCGCCTGAGCGGTGGTGGTCACGTCGGCGGCCGTGACGAAACCGGTCTCCTCACCTCGGAGGAGGAGATCCTTGACCGCCTCCCCGAGGGCCTCGCGCGGCTCGACGCCAGGGGCCATGGACAGAACATCACTTCCTTCTCCAGGGCACCCACGCTACGCGAGAACACGGCAGGGGGATTCCGCGTCGGCGCGCGGACCGTCCGCGCTCCTGCCGGGTACCGGCTGGGAGGCCATCGCGGTAGCGTCCGGGTAGAACGCTGCGCCCGCCGCCGTCCCAAACGGCCAAGGTCACGAAGCGGGCGATCGCCGTCCACGGCGACTACGCGGGCGACCGGTGCGGGCGGTACGAGGTGAACCATCTGCTGTCGCTAGAACTCGGCGGGGTGTCGTAGAACGTACCCAACCTGAGGCCGCAGAACCCGCCGTCGACGAAACCCCAAGGCCGATGACGAGTACGCCACCCGCCAGGCGGTACACGCCGGACAGACGCCGCTCGGCGCGGCACCGAAGGAGGTTGCGTCAAAGGCTCGGACACTTTCATCACCAGAGGCGGTCGGTTCTCAGCCGCTGCGGCGGTTGTGGACGGCGGTCAGGGCATCTCCATGGTCTGCGCCCTGCGGAGCTCGTCGAAGGCGTGGGTCAGCTCGAGCTCCAGTGGGATGCGGAGCTGGTGGACGAGGTGGCTGACCGCGAGGGCGCAGGCGATCGGTAGCGCGTCGGCGTCGACCGGGGGCGCATCGGTCTCATGCACCGACAACGCGCCGGTCAGGACGAGGACGACGGCATGCGGGTCGAGGTCCGGAAGCCAGGTCGTCGCGGCGCGCATGACGTCGGCCAGCAGCGCACGCAGGTCGTCGGCGTCCAGGCCGTCCGGGAACGCCTTCTCGATCAGCCCGAGCGTCAGCGCGTGCAGCACGTCCCTGACCTGCTGTTCGTCACAGGTGCGTAGCCGGGCGCACGCGTCACGAAGCGCGGCCGGGTCGTGAGCCGCCGCGGCCGCGACGGCGGTGGTCACCGCGCTGTGGACGGCGAGACCGGACGGTGGGAGTCCAGCCGTCGTCATGCGGACTCGACCTGGGGATACTCGGATATCGCCGTTCTTCGCATGCGGTTATGGTGACCCATCCGGCCCGGCCGGAGCGTGGACGCCGCCCGTGTCCGGGGTCCACGGGGATGATTGTCAATGATCGTGCCGACATGACGCCCGACCTCACCGAGGAAGCGCTGCGACACGTGCATCTGCGCTACCGGCTGGCCACGGCCGTCACCGATGCCTGTGGGGTGCAAGTACAGCGTCAGGCCCCTGAGCTGCGCGGAGAGTCGACTGAGAATGACCTCTCATGATCTCGACGATGGTGTTCCTGTTGGCGTAACGTCTCCTTGGTCTGGTCTGCCGGGTCTGTTGCGTTATGGGAAAGCAAGACATGGCGGACCCTGCCTGAATGTTGATCAGACCGCCAGGGCGAACTCGGTGAAGGCAGCCGACACCCGCAGATGCAGGTCGACCTCGACGCCGAGTTCGTAGGGCACTGTTGCATTCGCCGATCACAGGCGATCTTCACTGCGGATCTTCCTGCCAGACGTGCTTGTGTGCCCCGATTGGTGGGACCACCGGCAGCCTGGAACTGCGCTGGTGAGCCTCAGCGCCGGAACGACTTACGGCCAAGATCCTCACCTGCACGCCGCAGGCGTCACCGTGCTCGAGGTGAACCGGCCCGACCGCGCCGCCCCGCGGCACAACCGACACCCTCGATGCGGAGGCCGCCGCCCGTGCCGTCCTTGCCGGGCAGGCCACCGCGACTGCGAAGACCGGCGACGCCCCCGGTGGAGATGGCCCGGATGTTCCGGCTGGCCAAGACCTCGGCGGTCAAGGCCCGCGCCCAGGGGCGTCAACCAGCTCACAGCCGTCCTGGTCTGCACTGACCCGGCGCTGCGGGAGTCCCTGGCCGGTCTCGGCCGCACCACGCTGGTCCGTCGGTGCGCCGCTCTCGACGCGGTCGACCCGACCGACACCAGTACCGCCGCCATCAGCTTCACGGCCCGGGCCTATCCCGGCCTGCACGGTGGCACCCCGGCACCGAGCACGACACTCAGACCGATGTGGCGGGCTGGGCGGGTGTCGAGGTGGGTGTATCCGGTGTGGGCGCCGCGAAGAGGCCGACGAAGCGGTTGGCCGCGCGCAGCGTGCCGCCCAGGCGGACGTCTCCGGCGCGGACGGCGTCGCCGAGGCTCCGGCGACCGAAGATCACTGAGCGCAGGGTGGAGGGGTCGGTGTCGATGACCGCGTCCGGGGCAATCCCGTCCACGGTGTTGCCGTCCGGGCTGGCCGCCCTGGTGGTCGCGCGGCTCACCTCGAGGTGCCCGTCGGTCACGGTGACATCGAAATGGTCGTCGTTCAGCCGCAGTGTGTAGACAGCCCGGAGGCGTCCGGCCGTCGCGGCGTCGAAGGTGGTCTTCAGTGCGATGATCAGCGCGTCGACCCCGGGCTCGGTGGTGGATGTCATCGGCGTCCGGCTGCCCCAGCGGCCGAGTTCGAGCAGGACGGGTTCAAGGCCGCGGCCGCGGTCGGTCAGTTCGTAGACGCGCGTGCCCTCCGGCGGGTCCAGGTGGCGACGATGCACGATCCCGGCCTCTTCGAGCTCGCGCAGGCGGGTGGAGATCACGTTCGGGCTCGCCTCCCGTAGGCCGCGCCGGAGCTGGGTGACCCGCGGTGTCGGGGGGATCGGCGCGGTCAGCCTG
>NZ_CAAAFT010000127.1:8523-10339 GCF_900634765.1 Candidatus Protofrankia californiensis
CGTAGGCCGCGCCGGAGCTGGGTGACCCGCGGTGTCGGGGGGATCGGCGCGGTCAGCCTGCTCGCCGACATCGGTCATGAGGTCCCCAGCGTGGGTGTGCCCGGCGCAGCTCACACACCGCCGCCTCCACCTCCGGGGATGCCTGATGCGGACACGCCACCGGCCGTTTCGCCCGGTCCGCCAACCCGGCCAGGCCCTCGGCCCGGTAGCGAGAACACCAGGTCGACACCGACTGGCGGGACACCCCGATCTGCGCGGCGACCTCTCCCACCCGGGCTCCCGCCTCCGTGGCCAACACCGCCCGGTACCGCTGCTCGACGCGTGATAACTCCACCAGGACCAATCCCGGCCTCCCGCTCTGTGACGCCCCTCAAACGCCACAGAGCAGACAGGCCGACGACGGCCGTCAAGCATGAGGCGGAACCGGAACGTCAAGCATGTCCCGGACAGGACACTGACACCAGCTCCAGCCTCAGCTGGACAGGCCGCACATCAGAGCGGAAGCCGCGCTCAGTGGATGCGACCGGAGCAGGCGAGCGTGCCGCAGACGTGCACGTATCCCACCTCCCGAACTGCGTGAGCCGCCGACCCGGGCGGCGACACCACGACACGCGGTAACCAAACGTACATCATATTGTTGCTGTAGGTGACACTGGCGAGATGCTCGCCCGGAGGTGAGACCGAGGTGGCGGAGCCTGGCGGTCTCGCTGTCCGGACAGACGCTGGGGGGGTGTGACCTGTCTCGGGAGCGGGATCTGCGAGCAGCAGATCACGAGAGGAGTTGTCCATCAATGCGTGTAGTCGTCACCGGCGGGGAAGGGTTCCTTGGTAGTCACCTGTGTGAACGTCTCTGGCGGACGGGTGCGAGGCGGTCTGTTTCGACAGCTTCCTCATCGGACGGCCGGGCAACGTTGAGCACCTGCTCTCCGAGCCCGGTTTCCGGCTGCTGTGTAGAGACCTGCCCAGACCGGTGAATATCGGGAACCCGCACGAGATGAGGGTCCTCGCCCTGGCGGGGCCCGTGATCGAGCTGTGCGGAGCCGACGTCCCGATCAGCTTCGTCCCGCGGCCGCCGGACGACCCCACCGTCCGCCAACCTGACATCAGGCTGGCCCGGGAGAGACTCAGCTGGGAGCCAAAGACCAATCTTCGGGGCGGGCTGACCGCCACGATCGCACGGTTCGCAGTCGCGTTGGGCGTCACGCTGGGAAGTCACACCACGCATAGCCCCCTTAGCGCCCCCGCGATGCGCCGCGCGGCCACACTAACCCGCGCCCGGTGAGCGTCGGCTCATGTGCGGAGGGGCCAGAGCGGCCGCGGGTTTGGGAACGATGCCGATCTGAGCTACCTGCACGACGCGGTCGGCCGGCTCGCTGCGAGCCTGCGCCGCGGTTGCCTGGTCGTCGGAGAATCCACCGTGCCGGCAGGTACGGCGGGCGGTCCTGGACGCAAGGCTCGCCCGAGAGGCACCGGCCGGCCGGGCGGGCACCGGAGGCGTCGACCTCGCCTGGAATCCGGAATTCCTGCGTGAAGGCTTCGCGGTTGAGGACACCCTGCGGCCCGACCGGGCTCGTCTCCGGTGTCGTGTCTCGCTCGGCGGAGCAGCAGCTGCGGGCGGTCTACACCCAGCTGATCGAGGCCTGCACCCCGATGATCGTAACCGAACAGATTGGACACCACCAAACGATGGAAGTACACGGCTCGTCCGGCGACATCCCTCACCAGGATGGCGGCGAAGGCGATTCGGATACGACTGCATTTCTGGCAGATCAGGCTCGCATTCGCTCGGCGGAGGGCGGCACCCGAAACGCGCTAG
>NZ_CAAAFT010000127.1:10580-25108 GCF_900634765.1 Candidatus Protofrankia californiensis
CAGTGGCGAATCCTGTCGACACAAGCGAGCTCAAAAATTTGATTCCTTGGCAGGCGACGCTGCCGGATTCTGGGCGATCAGCCGGGAGCGGCGCGGGAAGTGGCGACTCGGCGCCTGTGGTACCTGGCGGGGTCACCACGGCGCCGGTAGCCGTTCCGCCTGTTCCGCCGGGTGGGAAGGTGTCGGTACCGCCTCCAGGGCTCGTCCCGCGGACAGACCCGCAGTAGGGCATCCGCGAGCCAGAGTTCGACCACCTCCCAACCTTCGTGCCAGCTCTTGGCCGAGGTACCCGGGTCGTCTCGATCTTCTTCATGTTGTGCTACGTCGGTGTGCTAATGCTTTTCTGGCGCTCCTGGTTCCGCCCGGCACAGTTGGGCTTTCTGGGCTTCCTCGGTGTCCTGGGATCCATCGGAGGCTCCCTGACATACATTGTGATCACCTCGGTGAAATTGCGTCGGGTCAATCCGGCGTTGCCGTTGGGGATTTTCGCGTCTCCTTTGTCGTGACAAAGGCGCCGTCCGAGCCGTGGGCCGTGGCCCGTCAGACGCTGTCCGGCATGTTGGGGCAGAATTTTCCGCATCACTATGATGTCTGGATCTGCGACGAGGACCCGTCACCGGAGTGCTACCAGTGGTGCGAGGCCCGGGGGGTGGGTGTCTCCACGCGAAAAGGCTTTCAAAACTATCATCGTCAGGAGTGGCCGAGAAGGACCAAATGCAAGGAGGGGAACCTGGCTTTCTTTTACGACCACTGGGGCTACAAGTACTACGACATAGTCGTCCAGATCGACATCGATCACATGCCCGGACCGGGCTATCTGACCGAGATGGTCCGGCCCTTCTCCGACCCGTCCATCGGGTACGTCGCCGCGCCGAGTGTTTGTGACACCAACGCAGCCGACTCGTGGGCGGCCCGGGACGCCTCTATCGGGAGGCAAGACTGCATGGTCCCGTGCAACTGGGCTCGAACGGCTGGTTTGCCCCGGTGTGCATCGGCTCGCACTACGCGGTACGGACCGCCGCCCTGCGGGACATCGGCGGCATCGGCCCGGAGCTCGCGGAGGACTTCAGCACCACCTATCTGCTGTGCGCCGCCGGATGGGATGGCGCCTTCGCCGTGGATGCCGAAGCCCACGGCGAAGGTCCGCCCACCTTTGCAGCCATGCTTACCCAGGAGTTCCAGTGGGCGCGAAGCCTCACAGCGCTGTCTCTCGGGGTAGTCCCGAGGTACTTGCGATCACTTCCATTGCTGCTCAAAGCACGGTTCATTTTCGCGGTGTGCTATTATCCTGCACTGGTCTATATAATGATCTGTTTCATGCTGTTCCCATCAGTGGGGTGCTGGACCAGTCTTTCCTGGGAAGAAACGTTTGACGTCCGGCCCCTCGTACTTGGATGCCTCGGTTACCTGAGCGTGTTGAGCCTCAACGTCTATCTCCGCCGTCGGGGGTTCCTGCGCCCAACCAATTCCAAGCTCGTGGCCTGGGAGATGGTGCTCTTCGTGCTGACTCGATGGCCCACCGTTGGCTTCGGTATTGTCGCTGGGATCATCCAGCAGGTCCGATCCAGATCCGTCACCTTCAAGGTGACGGTAAAAGGCAATCAGCCGATCGAACAGTTTCCACTGAAGTTGGTCGCACCTTTTATAGCCCTATGCGCGATTTCGACCATCGGCTCAATAGCCGGCGCCCTTACCCGGCATTCAGGAGGCTATGTGCTGCTTTCTCTGCTGATTGGCATTACCTATTTGTCGGTGCTCTTGGCCGTGTCGCTCCTGCACGCTTGGGAATGCTCTCGTACCACCGCCGTCCCGTTCGGCGTGACGCTGCGGACGATCCGGCGCCCACTGTCGGCTTTCATGCTCCTCCTGCCTTTTTTCTGCGTTGCCCTCGTGGTGGCCGGTAACAGCTATCTATGATGGTGATGTCGATCCGGGAATGTGCCATTCGCATGCCAGTAGCACCGGTCAGCAATCTGGCCCTACCGGTCGACAACGGAAGGGAGCGGACGGCCGCTGCCCCGGGCAGGAGCGTTCCGGCCCAGATCAGCGGCCGTCCGGATCACAGGTTTCCAAAGCTCGTGATGCGCGGCGCCACCGGCTCCCCTGGGATCAGCTGACAGCAACGTGGGTGGACGTCGCGGACGCGTCTCTTAATCTGCGGGTTCGGGGTTCAAGTCCCTGGCGGTGCATCCATCCCGACTTGGCATTTTCGGTCAGATCTTTCCCCATAGCAAGATTCTTTTTGGTCGGGTGTGCACGGGGGTGTGCACCGTATTGCATCAACGTTGCACGACGCTCCGCCGCATCCCTCGCCACCTGAGCCGGAACGGTCGTGTACACGTCGCCGGTCATGACCACCGTGGAGTGCCCCAACCGGTCCGCCATCTCCTTCAGGCTCTCCCCGGCCGCCAATCCGAGCGTGGCCGGTCGAGGTCGTCGACACCACTGCAGCCAACGATGCCTTCACCGCCGCTCTCGCCTTCCACCTGACTGCCGGAAGCGATTCGCAGATCGCTGTATACCGCGCGCTCCAAGCCGCTGCGGTCACGGTCACTCGCCCAGGGTCTTACGAGGCCCTTCCCACCGTGGCCGACCTCGCCAGCATCGGACGAGCCGACAAGGCCACGGCATGATGCCCGCACGTTGCCGAAATCCCCGTTTTTATGATCAAATCGCGGCGCCGGGCCGCGCCGCGCGACGGCTGCGCGTGGCCGTGGACGGCCATGCTCGCCGGCGCGTCGCCACCGGTTCGGAACCCTTGAAGAGCCGACGATTCAGGTTGGCTACTCAAGGCCTGAGTAGATTCAGACCAACCAGACACGTCAACTCGACTCGACACTCGACTGACTTCTCACTAAAGGAGTTCTAGTAGTACGCGATGGGGGCTTTCTCCTCAGCCCAGCTGCGGAAGGGGATGCTCGTCTCATCCGGCACTCGCTGACGATTCATGGAACAGGTTGGCGCAGACTGAGGGCGTGGCGGACGTCCACGGACGACGGCAAGGTCGATTGAGATTATCTTTATGATGTGGGAATCAGGTCGACAACGTCATAGTGGAGCTTGGCCAGACCTTGATCGAAGCTTGCGAGGCGACCGTCATGTATACGGGCGAGCTGCGCGAGGTAGGCATCGGTGACCTGTCGGTGCCCGATGACCCCTTTCATTGATACGGCGTCGTATGAGATCTCGTCCGGCCAGAACTCGTGGCGGGGGTCGCTCGTCAGCGCAGACACGACCGCTGTTGCCGTCTGCGTTGACTGACCTTCGCGTATGAGCAGGCGTACGAGGCTGCCCTCGGTGATCGGGCAGGTCGCAAAGTTACCGGCGGTGCTGGCGAGCCATGTTTCGGCGGTGTCGTGGTGGACGTGGTCGCTGACAATGAGCGCAATCAGCACGTTGGCATCCAGGAGAGTGGTCACTGATCGTCATCCAGGGCACGAACGTCTTCGGTTGTGATGACCGTGCCGAGGCTTACCACGGGAAGACCGGTCCGTTCACTTCGGGATATCTCCGCCGTCCTACCGTGCCCTAGGCCGCGACGCATGAGATCGGCAACCGTCTCGCTCAGTGTCCGTGAGGTATCTCTGGCGATCGACATGGCCTGCTTATGAAGATCATCTGGGAGGTCGATGGTGGTACGCATGTCATCATCATAACATCTATGCATCATGATGCTGATCATGAATGGTTACCCTTCGGACGATCAGCGGTGAAGACCCGGGACTAGCTCACTCCGAGCACGGCTCGGCCGACGATGTCCTGGCACACCTCGACGGAATAGGCCATGAGAGCGCCGGCCTGGGCGTCCCGGAAGTGCCGCTGGATCGGCGAGGTACGCAGGTAGCCGGAGCCGCCACCGACTCGGACTGCCAGGTCGGCGACCTCCTTGGCCACCTGGTTCGCGTAGAGCTTCGCCTCGACGGCTGCGGTGTGGGCCGTTGGGGAACGAAGGTCGGCCAGCCACAGGGAGCGCTCGGCGAGCAACGTCGCGGCCTGGAGGCGGACATGCATGTCAGCGGCGGCGAACTGGACCCACTGCATGTGGGACAGGGGCGCGTCGGTCGCCGGGATGACCCGGGCGCCGGCATGCGCGGCCAGTGCTTCGAACGCCGCCTCGGCGACTCCGATCGACAGGAACGCCAGGCCGACCTCGATCGGGTTCGTCTGTTCGCCTGACGAGGGACGGCAGCGGCGCTCCTCGCGCAGCACCGTGCCCTCGAAGGAGACGAGCTGGCTGCGAGTGGCCCGCATCCCGACGGTGTCCCAGATCGGAACAAAGCTGATCGTCTCGTCGCGCTCGACGCCGAAGAAGTTCGGGATGCCGTCCACGAGCGTGTTCACCAGAAAGTGGTCGGCGATCTCGCAGCCGGAGACGAACCGCTTGGCGCCGTCAAGCCGGAAACCACCATCGACGGGAACCGACGACTGCAACGGAACAAGAAACATGTTCCCACTGGTCGGTTCCGACAGGGCGTTGGCGAACCGCTTGCCGGCGGTGAGCTCCGCCGCGTAATAGCGGGCGCTCTCCTCGTCGCTCATGGTGACGAGCCCATAAGCGGCACCCATGTGCATGAGCCAGAGACATCCCGTCGATGGGCACGCCCGGGAAATGATCCGAAGCACCTGCCCGAAGGCGCGGAAGGAGATACCGCCGCCGTGGACGACGGGCAGCAACGCGACGTCCAGCCCCGCTTCGTTCAGCGCCCGCAGGTTCTCGATCGGCAGCTCGGCGGTCTCGTCCAACTCCGCGGCCCGGGCGGCAAAGGCTGGTGCGAGTTCCATCGCGACCGTGATCCACTCACGCTCGTGCTCGGGTGGGTCGAACGGTGACGGGGCGGGGAGCGGAGGGGCATCTGATGCGGACGCTCTGGCCGCGGGCGGCCCGCCGTCGGGCGGCTGGGGGATGATGCTCGCGGACTCGCTGTTACTGGGGGCCATGGGATTCCTTCGAGTGATCCGGGGACCTGGGTCTCCGGCGGCGCGGAAGAAGCATGATCGCGCCGCCTTGGCCATCCAGGGCTGTTCGGCTGGCGGGACGAATTGCCGTATGCGGGACGACCGCATCATCTCGTGTGCGTGATGCTTGGTGTCCGTCGCGCCACGGTCTGCCAGAGCCGAGGCGGCGGCGTACGGCTCGGCGTCGGAGCCCGTTGCCGAGAAGGTGCGCGCCGTCGCCGCTGGCGAGCGGCTGGCCGCACCGCATGCCGTCGATCTCGAATGCGCCTCGACGCTGCGGGGTCTGGTCCGCGGGGGGAAGCGTCCCGCGGACGAGGGGGCGCGTGCTCTGGATCTGCTCGGCCGGATGCGGCTGCGACGTTTCGATCATGTGCCGTTGCTGCCGCGGATCTGGGAGCTTCGGCACACCATGTGGCCGTACGACGCCTCGTACGTCGCACTGGCGGAGGTGCTGGGCGTCGAACTGGTGACGGTGGACCGGAAGTTCGCCGGTACGCCCGATCTGAAGTGTCCCGTCCGCAACCTTCGCAATGAACGTGAGCCGGCTGACAGGGTTGTCGTGCCCGGCGGCGGTCCGGGCCGGTGCATGGCGCGATCGGCCTGGTCGTGATGATGGCGGTATGGGGGGACAGCGAGCGCGCCGTCGCAGTACGGCGTGGGTAGCAGTGGGGCTTGCCGCCTTGGCGGTGGCGGTCACCGTCGTGGTGTGGAGGAAGTGGGACGACACGCTCTCCACCGGAGTCACCGGCGGGATCGCGCTGGCGGTGACCGTGGCCGGGGGATGGGTGGCCTGGGCCGCCTACCAGAAGCCCCCGGACCTGGACCTGGCGGTCATCGCGGACCAGATCGCCGATGCCGTGTTCAAGCAGTGGGACGGCGAGCTCAGACGGCGGCAGATCGGTGATCCGCATCCGCTGCCGGTGGCCTGGGATCCCGCGAATACGACGCTGACCGAGGACTGGTCGTCGATTCGGCAGCAGGCCACGAGCGGGGCCTGGCCCCCCGAACCGGCCGGAGCGCCGTGGGCGACCAGCCCGGCGCAGCTCGCCGGCCGCGACAAGGAGATCATCGACGTCCTCGACCGGATACCGACCGGTCGGCTGGTCATACTCGGCGAGCCGGGTGCGGGCAAGACGATCCTCGCCGTCCGTCTGCTCCTGGCCCTGCTCGCCCGCCGCGCTCAGGGCGGGCAAGGCGGGCCGGTGCCCGTGCTGCTGTCGCTGGCGTCGTGGAACCCCACCGACCAGGACCTGACCAGCTGGCTGGAAACCAGCCTCATCCGCAATCATTCCGGGCTGGACGCTCCTGCCCCGGACGCCACCGGCCAGAACCGTAACCGGGCGCAGGCGCTGCTGGACCGCCGGTTGCTCCTGCCGATCCTCGACGGTCTCGACGAGCTTCCCCCGGCGCTGCGCGCCACCGCACTCGCGAAGATCAGCGAGATGCTGCCGGACGGGCAGGGGCTGGTCCTGACCTGCCGGAAACAGGCGTTTCGTTGGGCGATCCGTCCCTCCTACTGGGGTGGGGTCGAAAGCAAACTGAAAGGCGCCGCCGCGGTTGTGCTTCGTACGCTCACTCCGGACGAGGTTGCCGACTATTTCCAGAAAGCCCCAGGAGGGCCGGTCGTCACCGCCCGCTGGGACGAGGTTGTGGCGTCCTTCACCGCCACCTCGCCACCGCCGGTGACCCGGGTCCTGACGACACCGCTGATGGCCAGCCTGGCGCACACGATTTACAACCCGCGACGCGGAGAATCCCTGCAGGGTGTGCCCAACCCGGTTGATCTTCTTAACCCGACCCGTTTCCCTACCGCCACCAGCGTGCGGGAACATCTGCTCGACGAGTTCATCCCGGCCGCCTACCGCCCGCACCCGCACCGCAAGGTGCAGCAGTGGCTGCAATTCCTTGCCCGCCACCTGGAAGACCGCCTCCACGGCACTCCCGACCTAGCCTGGTGGCAGCTGCGGACAGCCGCACCATGGCGTTTCCTCGACCTCATAGCCCGACTCACCTTCGGGCTCGCGTTCGGACTCGGGATCGCATGCGCGGCCAGGTTCATGCTCGGGCCCGGGATCGGGCCTGGGCTCGGGGCCATGGCCGGGCTTGTGGCCGGGGACAGGTTCGCGCGCGTGTGTGGCCTGCGGATGGAACCGTCCCGCGGAGTGCGGTGGCAACCGAGCCTGGTCGGGTTCAGGATAGGGCGCATGGGCGGGCTCGTGTACGGACTCGCATATGGGTTCACGGCCGGGATTGTCTACGGAATCGCGGCCGGTCTCGCATACGGGCTCACAGTCGGATTTACGTTCGGGCTCACGGGGGCGGTAGCCGAGTTGCGGACAGCGGCGAGTCCGAAAACGGTCCTGAAACGAGATCGTCGGGCCTTCCGCATTCTCGGATTCACGCAGGGGCTCTCGGGCGCGGTCACATATGGGCTCGGAGGCGGGTTCATGGTTGTGTTCGTGAGCAAGCTCACGGACGGCGGGCTCACGGACGGCGGGCTCACGGTCGTCCTCGTGCTCATACTCGCGGGCTGGTTCACGGGAATGCTCACCGGCGGGCTGTCCCAGGCAGCATGGGGATGGTTCGCGCTGGCTCGCCTGTGGCTGGCGGCGTCCGGTCAGGTGCCGTGGCGGTTCATGGGATTCCTGGCCGACGCGCATGAGCGGGGCGTTCTGCGTCAGGTGGGGGCGGTCTACCAGTTCCGCCATGTTGAGCTACAACGCCGCCTGGCCCGTTGAACCTGACCACCCGCACGACTGGCAGCAGTAGCTTCTGCTGTACGCCTGTGTGCCCTCGCGTCAGTCAGGCAACTTGAGATCGTTTATACCGACACGGGTGAGAGACTTCGCTCATGGGCCCGGGGCCTCGGCCAGCGCGTCGATCTGATCCCAGTGCCGCATGACCATCTTCAAGATCTCCCGCATGTTCATGTGCCCTGCCTGGGTAAGAAACAAGCCCTTGACCGAGTAGGCGCGCAGGAGATGCTTCTCGATCAGCCGATAGCGGATACGCCTGTCACGGGTGATCGGGAGGAGAGCGGCCTCCCGACGATCGGAAGCCACACGTCATCGAGATCGCCTCGCTGGATGCAGACGTGGTTCACGCCCGCGTCGAAGTGCTTGAGGAGCGTCCCGGCCTGCCCCGTAGCGGGGTGGGACGTCAGCTGGGCTGGTTCGTTGGGGCGCCTGCGGTCACCGGCGCATCCCAGTCGATGTGGTGCTGGTGCATCCAGGCGAGCGATTCGGCGCCGGTCCCGGCAGCGTGCTTGAGTACCAGCGGCAGCACGAGGTTCCGGGCCAGCCGCCCGACCGGCCCGACCGAGCGCAGCCGGCTGGACTTCCGGCCCTCGGCCACGACCCGCTCCACCCGGGGTCGGCGCAGTGCCTCGAACCGGGCGAACGCCCGCGGCACCGGCAGGTCGCGCAGGCACTGCCCGAGTATGACCGCGTCCTCGATCGCCATCGACGCGCCCTGACCGGACGACGGTGAGGTGGCGTGCGCGGCGTCGCCGATCAGCACGGTCCGGTCGTCGTGCCAGACCGGGACGGCGGGCAGGTCGTACGTCGTCCAGCCGGTCAGCGGCCCGGGGGTGGCATCGATCAAATCCACGATCGGGGACTGGTCTACCCCGTAGAGCCGGCGCAGCGAGTACCGCCATTCCGCGTCGCTGATCCGTCCCAGCTCGCCGTCGGCCGGCTCGTCCCGCCGCGACGGGCTGGCGAACCACCACGTCTGCTCGGCGGGAGTGACGATGTGGCCGGAGAACGCCCGCCTGCCGAACGTCATTGTCAGCACGCCGGGCCGGTCACCGGGCGGCACCAGGTCGGCGTAGCCACCGACGTTCAGCGCCGGGACGTAGCGCGCCCGCGGGCCGGACGGGTTCAGTAGCTCCCGTACCCGCGAGCGGATGCCGTCGCAGCCGACGAGCAGGTCGCCCGCCGCGGTGCTGCCGTCGGCGAAAGTGGCAACGACCCCGTCGACGCCACTGGTTATGCCCACCAGGCGCCGGCCGTGCCGGATCTCGATCCCTCTCCGGAACGCCTCGTCCCGGAGAGTGCGGTGCAAGTCGGACCGTTTCATCGACTGTCCGGTGGCCCCACCCGGCAGCGGTCGGCCGGTCGGGATCTCGCCAAGCACCTTGCCGGTGCCGGTACGGAAGGCGATCGACGGCGTCGGGATGCCCATCCCGCTGACGGTTCGGTCGACGTCGATCGCCCGCAGCGCGTCCAGGCCGTTGGTCTGCAGGCCGAGCCACGAACCGATGTCCGCGGCCGGGGCCGGGTACGCCTCGTACACGACGACGTCGATCCCGGCTCGCTGCAGGGCCATCGCGGCGACCGGGCCGGCGATTCCGGCACCGATGATTAGCGCTGTGGGCATGATTGCTTTGCTCCCCCCGGAACTGTTCATCGCTAGTGAGGTCTTCGGCACTCACAGCGCTCAACGCTACGAGTGTAGAGGCCAGGCGTGTCTGTCTGACTGCAATAGGTGACAGCAACGCCGGCGGACGTTGGTGGACACGCGCGAACGACGGATGCCCGTGCAGCCGATGTGGCGGACGCTGACGGACATCTGCGGATGCACTGCCGGTGCCTCTCAATCTGCGGGTTCGGGTTCAAGCTCCTGGCGGCGCAAGACACGCCCGGCATATGCCATTGTGGGCCGACCGTGATCCGAACTGGTGACCCGGGGAATCCTGGAAGACGCGTGTTCAGATCGTAGGTCGGTTGCCGCGAAGTGCGCCATGATTAGTTTCGGTCCTGAGCGTGTCGCCGATAGAAGCCACGGCATAGCTTGTTTTCAGGGTCATGTGGGCACAGCGCGTGTCCTGAACGCGCCGGGAGTATTGCGTGCATCCGCAGGATGTCCGGTCCGTTGCAGTTTCCCGCCCGTACTGGGGACGGCTGGAACGGGATCGGAAGGAAGGGCGGTGGCGGTGCTTCGGGGAGGCTCGGGCAGACCCGGTCGAAGGTGACGCCGGGAGCCATGACCGACCATTCCGCCCGGGCCAGGCGGCAGGTGCGAGCCACCGGATCCGTTACCGCGGCGCGCAGCGGTGCGATATCCCAGCTGACCACATTGCCGTATTCGTCGTATGTGATCAGCGTGTCGCCGGTTTCGGAGAACGCCACGCCACGCGGATAGGCATACAGGGTCACCGCTGTGATCAGGTGGGGTACGGCGGTGACCGTCACGTCCCACAGCACTATTTCGTCACCGCCGTCGGATGCAGCGAGGAGCCGTCCGGGCTGAACGCGATGGTGGGCACCGGCACGTGCGTGCTGATTTTCGCCCGGAATCTCGGCCTGCTGGGGGAGGACACGTCGAACAGAGAGGAGTTCTCGAGCTGGGCGACCACCAGGATGTTTCCGTCGGGGGAGAAATAGGCGCTGCCGGGGACAGCCAGGATGGGCCGGTCCGGATCCCGGAGAGTACTCAGCACTTTCGGACGGCGGGGATCGGTCACGTCGTACAGCTGATCGCCGCATGCGACAATGCGTTCCCGCGGTCCGAACGCCGTGCAGTTCATGGCCTGTTTCGGGGCGAAGGAGAAGGTGCGGTCACGGCCTGGCTGCTGTGCTGTGCACTCCAGCGTTGCTGGAACGCCACCCCGGCCGCCGGCACCGCCACGCACAGGGCGAGTAGCCAGGCCGGCGAGGATCTGCCGGAGCCGGCGAACCCGCCGGCGTTCCCTGGCCTGCTCGGCCTGTTCCGCGCGGATGCTGGCGTCGAGGAACTCCCGGTCGGCTGCCCGCAGCAGGCGCTCATGCCGTGTTGCTCCGCGGCCCACTCGCGGGCTGCCGCCAGCCGCCGGATCGCACCACCCGGCCCACGACAACGAAGGCGGGCTGCTCTGCCCTGGTCGCCCTGCCCGAACTGGACTAGCCTTCTTAGCTAAGGAGGTTCCATGTCCGGCGAGAGCGCGGTGCAGTTCAACATCCACGATGCGAAGACCAACCTGTCGCGCATCATCGAGCGGGTCGAGCGTGGTGAGGAGATCATCATCAGCCGTGCCGGTACCCCGGTTGCAAAGGTGATCCCGCTGACGCGCGCGGCCCACCGGACCGGCCGTGGTTCGATACGCAGCACACTCGTCCTCGCCGACGACTGGGATTCTCCTGAGGTCAACCAGGCCATCGCCGACGACTTCGGTCTGACATCATGAGGTTACTGCTGGATACGCATGTCGTGATCTGGTGGTTGGCGGACGACGCTACGCTGTCCGAAGAGACCAAGGTATTGATCGATGAAGAGCCCGATGTGTATGTCAGTCCGGCTAGCATCTGGGAGATCACGATCAAACAGGCGATCGGCAGGCTCAAGGGGCCCACCGATCTGCCGGAGCGCATCCGTGACAGTGAGTTCCGCGAGCTCCCGATCAGGCATCATCACGCGATTGCGGCGGGCCGCCTTCCGGCGATACATCGCGATCCGTTCGACCGGATGCTGGTCGCGCAGGCGCGGTGCGAGGACCTGACTCTCGTGACCAGGGACGCCGATATCCACAGGTACGAGGTCTCCATCCTCACGGCGTAAGGATTGTGTGCTGGCGGGATGCGGGCGTATTTGCCTGCCACGGGGTGTTGGCCGGCTGGCTTGACGTCGGCAACCCGCGAAACCTCGACGCTACCTGTGCCGACTCGAGGTTTACGCCGATCACGGCGGAACAGTCGACTGGCTCGGCGAGGAGTTCACTCGCGTCCTGGAAAATCTGCTTACCGGCGAGCCTGGAGTATCACGTGACCGAACGTCCGTACGTCCTGCTGTCGGTTGCCGCGTCCGTGGACGGCTACATCGACGACGCCACCGACCAGCGGCTGCTGCTGTCCAACGACGCCGACTTCGACCGGGTCGACGAGGTTCGGGCCGGTGTGGACGCCATCCTGGTGGGCGCCGACACCATCCGCCGGGACAATCCCCGGCTGCTGGTCCGTTCGGCGGCCCGCCGCGAGGAGCGGGCGACCCGCGGCCTGCCGGAAAGCCCCGTCAAGGTCACCCTCACCGGCCGTGGCGACCTCGGCCCCACCGCCCGCTTCTTCACCGCCGGGCAGGTCGAAAAGATCGTCTACACCGCGAGTCCCGCAGCGGACAAGACCCGTGAACGCCTCGCCGGCGTGGCATCCGTCGTGGACGCTGGTGACCCCTTGGACCTGAACGTCCTCCTGGCGGATCTTGTCTCGCGCGACGTACGCCGGCTGATGGTCGAGGGCGGCGGCACGATCCACACCCAGTTCCTCACCGCCGGGCTCGCCGACGAGATCCACTTGGTGATCGCGCCATTCTTTATCGGGGACCCCGCCGCACCCCGCTTCGTCGGCAACGGAACCTTTCCCTACCACGCGGGCCACCGGATGGAACTGGCCGAGGTCCGCCGGATCGGCGATGTCGTTCTCCTGCGCTACCTGCTCGGCTGACGAGTCCGTCTCCGATGGTGATCTGCTTGCGCGAAACGGGTCCGCGGACGGGGCGGCGTTCGGGCTTTTGTTTCCCGAGCACTCCAGCGCTGTCCACACCTGTTGTTTCCACCAAACTGTTTCCACCAGTTCGGTCCATGGAGCACAGCTGACAACATCATCAGCCGGTCGACCGGAACCCGCACAGGGGGACGTACAGATCCGGATGCCGACGGTTGAGGTCGCTGTCAATCAGCCGACGGCGATGCAGGTGGTTGTCCGCGGTGGAATCGTTGCCTGTATTCAATGGGTTTCTGGGGGGGGGAAGGTGCGTGGTGACCCAGGTGCGGAGTCGCTGCACGATCATCGGATGGGTTTCGAGTGTCTCGATGCGATCGTGGAGAATCTTTGGACACGACACAGTCATGCGGGTCCAGGCAGTGTCCTCGTCCCGGTGGTGCCGTCCGGCCGTCATCACACTCACAGCCATCATGATCTTGGACATCCCCAAAAAACGCAAACAGCCCTGCGGAGTTGCCCGGTGGTCAGCAGGACTTCGCGATGGCTCTCATCGCGCGACGGCCTGCCCTGCGGCCTCAGCCTCGTCCTTGATCATTATCGTGTCCCACTCCGCGTCGTCAGCGTCCCACCTGGTGGCATCGTCCTCTGGTGGGATGGCCGGTGGCTCTGCGGAACCCGCTTCGACCTGTCCTGACCCAAGGTTGATACAGCTGTGCGGACAGTCGGTGTAAGCAGGATGACCGGTACGTTGGAAGACACGCAGGGTGTGCTTCCGGCATGTTCAGGAGGGGACTACGGTGCCGACATCTCGGCGGAGATGCGCAGATGCGTGTCAGCGGGGCACACCAGCAGTCCGTGACCGCAACCATGCGTCGTCCACGCCGGGTCCGGGACGGGTAGCGGGACAGGTAGGAGGAGATGTATGGCCAGGCGAACACTCCTGGGGGCAATTGCCCTAGCCAGCGCGGTGACGTTGACCGCCGCGGCATGCGGTAGCAGCGACGACGGGTCTTCGTCGGACGGGAAGAAGACGATCACTATCGGCTTCCAGGGGGTGCTGTCGGGTGACAACCAGCAGCTCGGCATCAACGCCCTGTACGGGGTGGAGACCGCCATCGCCGAGGCGAACTCCGACGCGAACCTGCCCTTCAAGGTGAAGCTGGTGCAGTCCGACGACGGGGGTTCGCCGGATCAGGGTCCGACCGCCGCACAGAAGATCATCGACAACTCGGACGTCCTGGCTGTTGTCGGGCCGATGTTCTCCGGGGCCACCAAAGCCAGCGAGCCGCTCTACTCGCAGGCCGGCCTGCTGTCGGTGAGCCCCTCGGCGACGAACCCGGCGCTGACGACGCTGGGCTTCAAGACCTTCTACCGGGTCATCGCTCCGGACACGGTCCAGGGCACGGCGGACGCCGACTACATCGCCACCGTGCTGAAGGCGAAGAAGGTGTTCTCGCTTGACGACAAGAGCGACTACGGCACCGGTCTGTCCGCCGCTCTGGAGAAGGAGCTGAAGGCCAAGGGCGTGACCGTGGTCCACGACGGCATCAACCCGACGAAGAACTACACCTCCGAGGCGACAAAGATTATTTCGGAAAGTCCGGACGTCCTGTTCTACTCGGGCTATTATGCCGAGCTGGCCCTACTGTCCAGGGCGCTGCACGACAAGGGCTTCAAAGGCGTCACGATAAGCGGTGACGGTTCGCTGGACGGCAAGTACGTCGAGCAGGCCGGTACCGCCGCGGCCGAGGGCACCTACCTGACCTGCCCGTGCAGTGACGCCAACAGTGATCCAGCCGCGGCGGCCTTCGTCGAGTCGTACAAGAAGATCAATGGCGGCGCCCGGCCCGGCACGTACTCCGGTGAGGCATACGACGCGACCAACGCCATTATCCAGGTGCTGAAAGGCCTTGGTGACAACGTGAGCCGGCAGTCGGTGGCATCGGCCTTCGGGAAGGTCGAGCACAAAGGCGTCACCAAGCTCGTCAAGTTCCAGCCGAACGGTGAGGTCGAAGGCGCGAACGACTTCATCTACCAGGTCAAGGGTGGACAGATCACTGTTCTCGGCAACACCGTGGACCTGATCAAGTCCTGACGGACAGTCCTGACGGATAGTGGGGCGGTGACCAGGTGCGTATGGGGCGTACCGGCCACCGC
>NZ_CAAAFT010000127.1:25133-26255 GCF_900634765.1 Candidatus Protofrankia californiensis
GTGACCAGGTGCGTATGGGGCGTACCGGCCACCGCCCCACGGCATGACGAGGACACGACGAGGAGATGCATGGGTTTTGCCGACCAGTTCTGGCAGCTGACCGTCGATGGCCTCATGGTCGGTTCGTTGTACGCGGTCATCGCCCTGGGCTACACGCTCGTCTACGGCGTGCTCCAGCTCATCAACTTTGCCCACAGCGAGGTGTTCATGTTGGGGGCCTTCGGTGGGCTGTTCGCCGCCAGGGGTCTGCTGCCGGGCGGTTCCACGCCGTCCGGGATGATCTCGGTGGGCCTGCTGGCCGCCGGGCTGGCGGTGGGTGCCGCCTCCGGCGCGGCGGCGGCGTTCACCCTCGAACGGGTCGCCTACCGGCCGTTGCGCCGGCGGTCCGCACCCAGGCTCGCGTACCTCATCAGTGCGATCGGCGCGTCGCTGTTCGCGGTGAACCTCGCCGGCAAGGAGTTCGGCCGGCAGAACGTGCCGGTGCCCGCCCTGTTCACCAACGGCACCGTCTTCCACCTCTTCGGCGCCCAGGTGTCCACCCAGACCGTCGTCGTCTTCGGCGCCGCGGTCGTGATGCTCGTCCTGCTGGACCGCCTCGTGGCGACGACCCGCCTCGGGCAGGGCATCAGGGCGGTCGCGCAGGATGCGGACACCGCCGTCCTGATGGGCGTGAACGTCGAAAGAGTGATCATCCTGACCTTCGTCATCGGCGGCCTGCTCGCCGGCGCGGGCGGGTTTCTCTATGCCATGACCTTCAACGCCTCGTACAACATGGGCTTTGTTCCCGGGGTGAAGGCGTTCACCGCCGCGGTGCTCGGTGGCATCGGGAACGTCCGCGGTGCCATGCTCGGCGGCATCCTGCTCGGGCTGGTCGAGAGTTACGGTGGCTACGTCTTCCAGGCGTCCTACAAGGACGTGATCGCCTTCCTGGTGCTGGTCGGGATCCTCATGGTGCGCCCGTCGGGTCTGCTCGGCGCACGGTTGGGCAGGGCCGCATGACCGCCCGCCCGCCGTCCTCGGCGTCGCCCGAACCTCCCGCGTCGACCTCGTCCGCACCTTCCCCGCCATCGAATCCGCCGACGCAGCCGGGGCCGCCGCAGCCGGGGCCGCCGCAGCCGGGGC
>NZ_CAAAFT010000127.1:26280-30868 GCF_900634765.1 Candidatus Protofrankia californiensis
GGGCCGCCGCAGCCGGGGCCGACGCAGCCGGGGCCGCCGCAGCCGGAGCTGTCCGAGCCGTCATCGAATCCGCCGGCGCAGCCGGCACCGTGGAGGCAGCCGAAGACCGCTTTCCAACAGGCGGCCGGGCCGAGCCCGAGCCCGTCCGTCCTCACAGCGCCGACGCGGACCTCCCGTGGGGTCACCGGCGTGATCACTCCGGCGCGGCTGCGGCAGCTCGGGGTGTGCCTCACACTCGGTGTCGTCGCCGCGCTGGTGACCGGGCCCAGCGGCGACTCCGCTCACCCGTTCCGTGCGCTGCGGCAGTCGGTGATCGACCCGCGCATCGGGGTATTCCTCGGCCTGGCGGTCGGATTGTGGGTGGTGCTGGTCGCCGCGACGGAGCTGCGACCGGTGCTCGGCCGGGTGACGGTGACGGCGCGGGCACGCCGGCCCGTGAGGGCCACGTTCGAGCGGCGCTACGGCAACGTCGGCCTCAACGTGGTCCTGCTCGCCATCGCGATCGTGGCGCCGATGCTCGTCTCGACGGCGGCGCAGCAGTCGATGGTGAACGACATCGGCATCTACGCGCTGCTCGCGCTCGGGCTGAACGTCGTGGTCGGCTATGCGGGCCTGCTGGACCTCGGCTACATCGCGTTCTTCGCGATCGGCGCCTATGTGGCCGCCTACTTCAGCTCGTCGTCGGCGATGCCGTGGCATGCACCGTTCATTCTCAACCCGTTCTTCGTCCTCCCGATCGCGCTCGTCCTCGCGGCGCTCGCCGGTGTGATCCTCGGTGCGCCGACGCTGCGGCTGCGGGGTGACTACCTGGCGATCGTGACGCTGGGTTTCGGGGAGATCATCCAGTTGATCGCGAACAACTCGGACGAGATCACGAACGGCCCGCGTGGGGTGTTCGGGGTGCCGCACCTGTCGGTCGACCTGCCCGGGATCCACTACCAGTGGGGAATCGATCCGCTCCCGTACTACTACCTGCTGCTCGGGATCGTGGTCCTCGTCATGATTGCCTTCGGACGGCTGGAACGATCCCGCATCGGCCGGGCCTGGGCTGCGATCCGGGAGGACGAGATCGCCGCGGAGGCCACCGGGGTGCCGACCCTGCGGATGAAGCTGCTCGCCTTCGCGATCGGGGCGTCGGTCTCCGGGTTCGCCGGCGTCCTGCTCGCCACCAAGCAGTTCTTCAACCCGCAGAGCTTCAGCCTGCAGTCGTCGTTCCTCGTGGTGGCGGTGGTCATTTTCGGTGGGATGGGCTCGCGGCTGGGTGCGGTGACGGGTGCCGTCGTCCTGCAGGGGCTGGCCTTCTACCTGCGCGACAAGGTTCCGCCGACGGATCGGTACATCTACTTCGGTGCTGTGATCATCGCAATGATGATCTTCCGTCCGCAGGGCCTGGTGCCATCCCGCCGCAGACGCCGGGAGATCGAGCTCGCCGGGGCCGGCGCCGGCGCGTCGGACTCGCTCGGCGCAGCCCCGCTCGGAAGGACCGTCACATGACCGTGCACCTTGGCGACGCTGTGCACCCCGGCGACGCTGTGCACCCTGGCGCCGTCGCCGCATGACTGCCGTCGCCGCGACCGGACCGGCCGGCACGCCGGGCAGTCCGCCGTCCGACCTGGTACTTGAGGCCCGTGACCTGATGTTGCGGTTCGGCGGGGTCACCAGCCTCGACGGGGTCTCGTTGCAACAGCGCCGGGGCGAGATCCTGGCCGTGATCGGGCCGAACGGAGCCGGTAAGACCTCCCTGTTCAACTGCTTCACTGGCGCGTACCGGCCGCAGCAGGGGTCGGTGACGTTCTGGCGGACGTCCCGCCGGCCGGCGGAGATCGTCGGCCGCAGCCCGCATGCCATCACCCACCTCGGAATCGCCCGGACCTTCCAGAACATCAGGCTCTTCCCCGCCCTGTCGGCGCTGGAGAACGTGCAGATCGGTACCGAGGTCCGGCAGCGGTACGGACCGTTCGGTGCGATCCTCGGGCTGCCCGGCGCACGGCGGCAGGAACGGGCCGGAGTCAGTCGGGCGTTCGAACTCCTCGATCTGGTCGGCCTGTCCCACCGCGCGCACGACCTGGCCTCGTCGCTGCCCCACGGCGAACAGCGCCGGCTGGAGATCGCCAGGGCGCTGGGCACCGACCCGCGGCTTCTTCTCCTGGATGAGCCCGCAGCCGGGACGAACCCCGCCGAGAAGCGCAGTCTCGAGGCGCTGATCCGGCGGATCGCCGGGGGTGGGGTCTCGATTCTGCTGATCGAGCATGACATGCGGCTGGTGATGTCCATCGCCACCTCGGTGGTGGTGCTGAACTTCGGCCGCGTCATCGCTCACGGCACCCCGGCCGAAGTCCAGCACGACCCGGCGGTGGTCGAGGCGTACCTCGGAGTGGAGACCGGCGGCGGTGTGGAGGCCGGCGGACCGCGGACCGCCCACGGCAGTGGCGTGCGGACCGCGGACGGCGGAGTGCGGAGTGCGGACACGTCCGGCGGGACCGACAGGGAGGTGCGGTGATGTTGCTGGAGCTCGCCGACATCGAGGTCAGCTATGGCGCCGTACCGGCGTTGCGCGGCGTCCGGCTGGAGGTTGCCGAAGGGGAGATCGTGACGTTGCTCGGGGCGAACGGCGCCGGGAAGACGACCACCCTGCGGTCGATCTCCGGGCTGCTCCGCCCCCGGAGCGGGGAGATCTACCTCGACGGACGGCCGCTGTCGTCCATACCGGCGCACACCCTGGTCGGGCAGGGGGTCAGCCATGTCCCCGAGGGGCGGCGGGTGTTCGCCGCCATGACCGTCCGGGAGAACCTGCTGATGGGCGCCTACCACGACCGGCGGCATGTGCGGGAGGACATCGAACGGGTCTTCACCCTGTTTCCCCGGCTGGCCGAGCGGGCGTCCCAGGTGGGTGGCACCCTTTCCGGCGGGGAGCAGCAGATGCTGGCTATCGGCAGGGCGTTGATGAGCCGGCCCCGGCTGATGTTGCTCGACGAGCCGTCGATGGGGCTGGCCCCCCGGATCATCCAGACCATCTTCGAAGTGATCGTCGAGATCAACAAGGTCGGCGTGGCCGTGCTGCTGGTGGAACAGAACGCGGCACAGGCCCTCAGGATCGCGAATCGTGGCTGCGTCCTGGAGAACGGCCGGGTTGTCCTCGCCGGCAGCGGCGCCGACCTGCTCGCCGACGACCGTGTCCGGCAGGCATATCTCGGCGAGGACGTCTCCACCGGATAGCCCTTTCTTCCTCCGTCGCTATTGACGGGTCACGTCCGCACGACCCCTGCCAGGAGACCCGACCAACATCCCTACATTATGGACGCGCACCGTGACGGCTTCCGCTGCCTCATGATCCAGGAATCCGTGCAGCGCCGGATCGCCGGAGTGCCGTCCCAGCGGGCGGTTGAGATCACGGTTCTGTGGACGGCCGGTGTGCAGCGATGGCCGGTGCTGGGTGCGGACACTGCTGGCGTGAGGCTGAGATCTACCCGTGGTATCCGCCTAGGTATACTGATGTTATGTCCGTGACGACGATGAAGATCCAGACTGAGGTGCGGGATTCTCTTGCGAGGGTTGCCGCCGATGACTTCTACGGGGTCACGCTCTCCGAGGCTGTTGCGCGGCTCGTTGCCGAGCACGAGGAGGCTCGGCTCCGTCGGCAGATCTCGGCTGCATACGCGCGGCTTCGCGATGATGCGGACGGTTGGTCCGCCTACGTCGCCGAACTTGACGAATGGGACGGTGTGACGGCCGATACCGGCGAGGGCTCGTGAGTCGTCTTGTCCGGCCCGGTCAGGTCTGGCTCGTCGACCTGGGCGTTCCCATCGGCTCCGAGCAGGCGGGGAGGCGTCCCGCCGTCGTTGTGGGTTCTGCCCTGCATTGTTCGTTCCCAATCGAGATGGCCCTCGTTACACCGTGCACGTCGGTCGATCGGGAATTACCGCACCACGTAGCCATCGATTGGCGGGCTGCGGGTTTGGACCGGCCGACGTGGGTGCGTACAGAGGATGTGCGTTCCGTGTCCGAGCGCAGATTCGCGGCACGGGGGCCGCTCGGTCGACTCACCGACACCGACCTCGCCCAGGTGCGGCGTTTCATCCGGATGATGATCGATGAATAGATATGGGATGCAGGTGGCATCCCGGTACATGCCCCGTACCTGGTCGCGGGTCACCAGCGCTACAGGGTGCTGAGCATGCCTTCGCAGGTGCGGCGGTGGGCCGCGGTGGTGTGGGCGGTCATGCTCGGGTCGGCTCGAACGGTGCGTTCGTTTGCCGCCGTCCCCAGCTGTGGGCCTGGCGTGGTGGATCGAGTCCGGCTGTGGTCCGGTCGTCTCGGGTAGGTGGTGGGGCGTCGGGCGGTTCGTAGAGTGACGTTGGACGGTCCGTGCCCCGGGGCCGTGGAGGGTGGTGACCGGTGCGGCGGTTCAACATGGCGGGTCCCTGCCTGCCGGAGTACCACTACATGGTTCCGGCGCTGTCGCGGCTGCCGGAGGCACCCGGGCTGGTCGAGCAGCTGGGCTACTTCGTGGTGCACGCGCCCCGGCAGACGGGGAAGACGACGGCGTTGCGGGCGCTGGCGCGGGAGCTGACCGCCGCCGGCCGGTATG
>NZ_CAAAFT010000128.1:0-11708 GCF_900634765.1 Candidatus Protofrankia californiensis
CGGCGTGGGCGCGGATGTGTCCCCGGCCGCTGGTGCTGTTCTTCGACGAGATCGACGCGTTGCGCGGGCAGAGCCTGATCAGCGTGCTGCGGCAGCTGCGGGCCGGTTTCAGCGAGCGTCCCGCCGCGTTCCCGGCGTCGGTGGTGTTGTGCGGGCTGCGGGACGTGCGGGACTGTGCCGGCTGGGGCCTCCGGCTGCGCGAAAAAACGATGATCGCGCAGCCTTTGGCCAGCCAGGCGGCCGCGGGGGGTGATCCGTCCCGTCTGGGTACCGCCAGTCCGTTCAACATCAAGCTGGAGTCATTGCGGTTGGGGGACTTCACCCCCGGCGAGGTCGGTGAACTGTATGCCCAGCACACCGCCGAGACCGGGCAGGAGTTCACCCCGGACGCGGTCGACCGGGCGGTCGAGCTGACCGCCGGGCAGCCTTGGCTGGTCAACGCGCTGGTCCGTGAGGTCGTCGAGAAGATCGGCGTCCCGACCGCGGAGTCGATCACCGCTGAGCAGGTGGAGCAGGCCATCGACCTGCTGGTGCGCTGGCCCTGGGCCGGCTCGGACGGCATCCGTCGGTGGCAGCGGGAGACGGTCGAGCTCAAGGTGTGGCGCCCCCGGGGAACCCGACCCTCTCGCCAAAGGGCTGACCCAGCTCGACGGCTACCTCGACCGGCTCGACCTCGACCACGGTGTGCTCGTGCTGTTCGACCGTCGACCCGATGCCGCTCCCATCACCGGACGCACCGGGTTTCGACAAGGCCACCAGCCCCGCCGGCCGCACCGTCACCCTCCTGCGCGTTTAGAGGGTCATGGGTATTCGACTGGAACGGGCAAGATCCACATTGATCGCTGATGGTAGCGCTGGAAATTCGCTGCGTCCTGGCAGGCCACCTGCTCGCTGACCGCGGCGGCCTCCAGCTTGACCGGGTCGTCCGAGCGGCTGATCATGCCGACCGGGACTGCCCGCGCCGGCCGGCTGCTGGACGACGTTGGCGAGTTCGTGCGCCAGCAGTCCCCGGCCAGCTGGCATTGATGGATCGAATCAATCGGTCTGGCGTGAAGAACGCGTCCGTGCGGGTGGTAAACGCCTCGGCCTGCATGGCCCGGTTGCCGGCTGTACGCCAAAGGTCTGCTACCGTCCGATACTAGCTGCATATCGGCTCGCCGGAGGGAACTCGTAGGCGCGTATGCCGCCCGGTGACGGGGTACGAGCCCAGGTCGTGGAGATACACGCGGGCTCTTGCGCCAAATATGCCATGAGACCACTTGCCTGGAGCGACCGTGACCCCACCAAAGGACACCGATCAGATCCCGGAACGTCGTAGCCCCGGCGACATGGCCAAGGCCAGCGGTCCACCGGGGCTGTTCGCTGACGATCGTAGCACCTCGAGGAGCGGGACGGCGGATGCAGGCAGTACCCAGTCGCCGGCATCGGAGTGGCCCGCAGTCGGGGGATGGGTTGACCGGTGGCTGTCGTCGCCTCGGTTGGCGTCTTACCTGGCTGCTGCGGGCGGGGACCGGTTGGCTGCCCTGGTCCTGTATGAATGGAACGCGCGTGTCGCAGCCGCTCTCCTCCACGACTTGTGCCACCTCGAGATCGGGCTGCGCAACGCCTATGACTCTGCGCTGTGCGCGGCCTGGAAGGGTTCCCGGCATTGGATCTACACAGCTGATACCGCTATGTTCGTCCCGCTGCTGCGTACCAGGTCCGGACGCCGTATCGACGTCAACGCCAAGCCCCGAAATGCTGTCACAGCGGCAATCAGAGCTGCCGGCGGACCTTCCGCGAAGCCCGGAAAGATCGTGGCCGAGTTAGGGTTTGGATTTTGGCGCTATCTGTCATCCGCAAGCCACGAGAAGACTCTGTGGGTTCCCTATCTGCACCGTGCGTTTCCTTCCGGCACCGACCGCCGCGACGTGGACGGACGGGTCGGTCGAATGCACGTGGTGCGCAACCGTGCCGCGCACCACGAACCTCTGTTCCGCCTCGACCTCGCCGTGATCCTCGCCGACCTACGTTTCCTCGCCCATTTGATAGCTCTGCCACTCGCAGACTATGTGACCGCAACCAGTTGGGTTCCCGCGTTGATCGCGGCCCGGCCGCCAGGGGTGGGTTCGTGACGGCCCCAGGTCTTCCGGATCGGATCAGGTGGCTGCCAGGGATTCTTCCTCCTTGTCCGGCATCGGTGCGGCTGGTCGTCCGACCGCGTTTCGGCGCACGGTTCCCGCGGCCAGCGGGCCGTCCAACCTGTCGTGTTCCATGGTTGCCCTCCGAAGGGTGCGTGTCCGGACCCGCTGTCCCAGCGTGATTATGGGCCATCCCGAGCTGGAGACCACACCGCCGGGACAACCTTGGCGACAAATCTTGGCGCACCGCAGACTGCCCGAAGGGGTGCCTGAACCGCGCAGCTCGGTGCTGACAGCCTCCGGTCGCGCGAAGAGAATCGTGATCATATAGCCTCGGTGTCGCCGCTGGCGGCACCGGTCTGCTTGGTCCGCTCAGTGCGCGATCATCCGGTGGATCCAGCGGTTAACGTCGTTCGTTTCGGTCGGGGCCAGTTCGCCGATCGACTGATCACTGGGCATGCGCCTGGTGGAGATGGCCGTGATGTCCTCGGTGCGGGCCCAGCTCGGCCGGTTCAGGCCGGACTCCCGCGAGGTGATCGGTACGTGGTGGGGGAGCCCGCGATCCCGGGCGCTTGTCGGCACCACGATGGTCATGTCAATCGGGAAGCGGCAGCGCAGTTCGGACGCCACCACGACTGCCGGCCGCATGCCTGCCTGTTCGCTGCCGAGGGGATGGCCGAAGTCCACGATTCACACCTGCCACGGCCGAACGTTTCTCACGCTGTTCCGACAGCACCGTCTCGCCGCAGCCAGTCGCCGGCGGCGTTGTCGGTGAGTTGTGACTCTTCCAGGTAGGAGGCCCATTCCCGCTCGTCGGCGCGCAGGCGGTCATAGGCCGCCAGTGCGGCCCGCTCCTCTCGGACGTGGCATGTCAGTCATGCTGGCGGCTCATACCCGTCTGGACGGCGGGGGCCCGCGCGGTCGGCGAAGCGGTCCTGCAGGTCTGGGAGGTTTGGGTCTTCAGGGGCACTATGCTGGTTTTCCGCTGACTACAGTGACCTGTAGTGTCACAAACGGCAGCAGATAAGCGGGGGGTTTCGGTGCTGCGAGGCGGCCATCATCACCCCGTGACGGATACGGGGAGCGTTCCGGCGCGACGTCCGGTCCGGTTACGGGTCCCGATCCGGACCTTGTTACCGGTGACCGGGGCGATTGCCATCATCATGGGGCTGGTCACCCCCGGGTTGACCGTGCCGCTGGTGTCCGCGCTTCCCGTGGCAGCCGCGTCGACACCTGGCCAGGAGTCGACGTTCCCGCTGCGCGTCATGGAGTTGCCGGAGAAGGTCGACCAGGCTACTCTGAGTAATTTAGACAGCCTGCTCAAGGGGATCCCGGACAGCGGCGGAGCCGTTGTGGCGCGGGTGACCGGCACGTCCACCCTGGTCGGTGACCGAGGTGCCCCGACCGTCCTGGATTCGATCTTCGATCGTCGCGCCAAGCTCGCCGTCCAGGTCGCGTTGCGCAGCCGCTCGAAGGCAGGTGCGCAACCTGACCTCGGGACGGCCGGCTCGTTGCTGCTGGCCGTGGCCGACCACCGATTCGCGGCCGCGGACGAAGCCCGTGCCGCGCTGTCCCGTAACAGCGAGCAGAAGGCGCCCTGCTCGAAACAGTGCCAGGAGCAGGTGGCGGGTACCGAGACAGAACGCGCCTCGGGGATGTACGCCACCAACAGCGACCCCTTCTTCCTGGACGTCATGCTCAAGCGGGCGCTGCTGGTGGACGCGTCGGCTGTTCCGGCCGACCTGACCCCTCCGCCAGTGGAGCCGTCCCCACCGGGGCAGGACGACTCGACAGTGCCTTCCTGGGCTTATGTGGTGATCGTTGTCGTACTGCTCGGGCTTGGCGTCGCCGTCTTCGGAAAGCGTGATTCGCCGGCAGCCGACTGGTGGCGTGGCCTCCTGCGCAAGGGCGAGGACAGCGAGGAGGACGAGGACGACGGCGGTGCGGACGACGAGGACGGCGAGCGGATCGACTCACGGCCGGCGTCTCCTGTCGCGCCGCCGAACGTGTCCGTCAGCCCACTCGGTATCGTGCATTCCCCTTTCGACCCGCAGGGTTACGTCGCGGTCGACGGCGGACTCTACCGGGCGACCTGGATGGGTCCGGGGTCGGGCCGGCCCCGCGTCGGCGACCAGGTGCGGCTGAGAATGCACGAGGTGGACGGACTGCAGGCGTGGCCGGCGCAAGGCCGCTTCGGGCTTCGCCCGTAGTAACTGGGAGACGGGGACACATCAGAAAATGGCACCTCGTAACAGCTCTGACAGGGCAACGGATCGCCAGCAGCCGCGGGACGTCATCGGGAACATCCCTATTCCCCGGCCGAGTCACCGCGTGCTCGTAGTCCTGTGTATGGATACCTCGTATTCGATGCGTGGCGAGGCGATCGGCAGGCTCAACGATGCGCTCGCCAGCTGGGCGCGCAGTATGCAGGCGGGCGAGAAGATGGCGACGACCACCGAGTTCGCACTCATCACTTTTGGTGCTGGGGGAGTGCGGAAGTGGCGTGGCAGCGAGAGCTTCGATCCGCGCAGCGACCGGACTCCGTTCGTACCGGCCCACAGTTTCCGACCGCCGAAACTGACCGCCGACGGCGTGACACCGCTGGTCGAGGCGGTCCGGCTCAGCATCTCGGTCATCGAGGCGCGCAAGCGGCAGTTAGCTCAGGACAAGGTGACCTGGAAACGTCCGCTTGTCTGGCTGGTCACCGACGGCCGGCCAACCGACGAGCAGGGGCATCCGGCGTTGGACTGGCGGCCACTGACGAGCGAGATCCGCGCCCTGGAGGCAGCCCAGAAACTGGCTCTGTTCGCGATCGGCATCCCGCCCATCGACGACCAGGGCCAGGAAACCCTGCGTGAGCTCGCGCCGGAGCGAAACATGATGTACGGACGGTTCGACTTCAGCGACATCCTCGTGCAGCTGGACAGAAGCGTGGAGGATCCCAACTACAAGCTGCGTGGCTACCAGCCGAGGCAGGCGTGACTCCCGACCGGCAGCCCGTGGCCGTGGAACGCAACGCCGGCGGTGGCCGGCCCGATCGTTGGCGTATCCGGGGGGCCAGCGTCCAGGGATATTCACACGTGCGGGAGGGGAAATGGTGCGAGGACTCGTTCGCCCACCTTTCGCTGTACGAGCGGGGACCCCTTCCCGACGTCCACGTGCTGGCGGTGGCCGACGGCGCAGGATCCGCACCCCGATCGGCCGAGGGTTCCCGGCTCGCGGTCGCGATCGCCACCCGGCTCGTGCGCGATCGGATCCACGCTGCCGGTCGGTCCACGACCGCGCCCGAACTACGGCAGATCCTGGCGGCCTCGCATGAGGAGATAGTCACCGAGTTCCGGCGGGTCGTCGCCGCGGTTTCCGGGCCGGAGCATGTCGACGAGTTCGCGACGACGTTGACGGTCGTCGTGCTCGCCCATCCCGTCATCGGCTACCTGAGCATCGGAGACGGCTTCATCGTCATCCGAACGGGTGACGGGGGACAGGCCAACCTGCACCTGCTCGACGCCGGGACCGCCGACGCCGAGCATGCCACCCATGCGGTCTTCCTGACCTCGGACACGAGCCGGGCCGTCCGGGTGAACGCCGTCTACGACCCCTGGATCAGTGGTGTGTTCGTGTCGACCGACGGTCTGATCCCCGTGGCACTGCGGCGGGACACCGACGGCCGGCTGGCGGTGGCCAGGGAACCGGTCATCGACACCGTGCTCAGACTGCTCGACGACGACCATTTCGACGCCTCCGGACTCGTCCGTCTGCTGTTACGGGAGGCGGTCACCGAAGTGACCCAGGACGACACGACGCTGGTAGTGGCAGTCCTGTGTCGGTGACGGAGATTTTTGTGAACGGGCGCAGGCTGACCTGCTCGACCGTGCTCGGCAGCGGAACAGAGTCGATCGTCCATGCCGTGGACGCCGATCCCCGGCAGGCCGTGAAAATCTACCGGGAGCCCGATGCCGAGCGTACCCGCCGGCTCGAGCACATGCTTCGAGCCTTCAATGCGTCACAGTTCGTCGAGCCTGTTTCCGGTCATCCGGTGCTGGTATGGCCGGAGGATCTCGCCCGTGATTCCACCGGGGCGGTTCTCGGTTACGTCATGCGGCGTTCCGACCATCAGCCGCTGAGCACTTTCTTCGAACATTACACCCGTCTGACGAAGTTCCCGGACAAGGACTGGAAATTTCTGCTGGGGGTGGCCAGCAATCTGAGCCAGCTGGTTGCGATCCTGCACGATCAGGAGATCGTGATAGGTGATCTCGCGCCGTCCAACATTCATGTCCGGGCGGACGGTCTGATCAGTTTTCTCGACTGCGACTCGCTGCAGTTCCGGTATGACGGGGAGGTTTTCGCCTGCCATACCGTCACCCCGGAATATGCCGCGCCCGAGCTGCTGCCCGAGCTGGCGGGACCCAAGAACGTCGAAACGGACCGGTTCACCCTCGCGCTGCTGGTATGCCAGCTGCTGCTGTGCGGTGACCATCCGTTTCAGGGCATCCCGGCCCGGCCGCTGGACGTCGACCCGTCACCCGAGACGAACATCCAGTACGGCATCACCGTCCTGACAGCGCCCAGGGAGGTCGAGGTCCCGGACGAGGCCATCGAGCCCGGCGTCCTTCCGCCGCGGGTCGCCGCGCTGGCCAGGCAGGCGTTCGGGGCGGGTCACGGCACGGCCGGGTCGCGGCCAGCCGCGCAGGAATGGGTCGAGGCGCTCGACCTCGCCTGGGACGACGTCAAAATGTGCGGCAGCCGGAAGGTTCACACCTACAGCGGGCATCTCCCGGAATGTCCATGGTGCGCCCGGGGCAGGCTGGGCCGTTTTGATCCGTTCCCGGCACTGCCGGACCTCGCTGGGGGCGGTGCCGCAGGTGGTGGCGCCGGAGCCGGTGCTGGAGCGCCCGCCGCGAAGTTCCCCACGGTTCTTCTCGTCGTCGCGGCCCTGCTGGTCCTTGCGCTGCTGGTCGTCGCCGTCGCCACCCGGTAGAGCGACATCGGCAGAAGCGACATCGGCAGAAGGAGGTAGAGGTAGCTGTGCACCCACAAAGCACGTATCCACAAAGCACGTATCCCCGAACCACCCTGATTCCGTTCTACCTCGTGGTGGACGTCTCGCAGTCGATGGACGGGCCGCGTCTGGACACCGCAAACCTCATTCTGCAGCGGATCGGGGAGGCGTTGGCCCGCGATCCGGTCGCCGCCGCCCGGGTCCGGGTCGGCATGATTGACTTTGCCGGCGGCAGCCGAACGGTGCTTCCGCTGTGCGACTTGCTCAACACGGCGACGTTCCCCCGTCTGGAGTGCCGTGACGACGGCACCCGATATGCGCCCGTATTCAACCTGTTACAGGCCACCGTGGACCGCGACCACCGTCAGCTGGAGGCCGACGGTTTTGTCGTGGGCCGGCCCGGTGTGTTCTTCCTCAGCGACGGCGAACCCTTCGACGATCCTCCCGGTGCCTGGGAGGAGGCCTTCGCCACGCTGCTCAGGGAATGCCCGACCACGCCGCATATTATTCCCTGCGCCGTCGCCGACTCGAATCCCGGAATCATGCGGGCGCTGGCTCATCCGGCACCGACGGCACCATTGTTCATACAAAGCCGGCTGGCCAGCCCGGAAAGTGCGATCAAGAATCTGACCGAGATCATCGTACGAAGTGTCGTTGCCTCGGGACACCAGGAAATGGTTGTGATCGATGAAACGGACGTCCATGCCCTCGACACGGTTATCGTCGACCCGCCCGAATCCTGGATCGATCCGGACAGTCGTTACTGAGTCTACTGAGTGTGTGCTGTGAGGTGGCAGGACATCGCCGTCGGGCGGCAACGACTCGGCCAGGTCGATCTGTTGAGCAGGGGAGGCCAGGCAGTCATCTACCGGCTGCCCGAATTCGATCTTCCTGACGTGGCGGTGCCGCTCGTCTACAAGGAATATCGTTCTGTCGTGGGGCGGGTGCCGGCCCAGGGCCTTGCCAACATCATCGCACTGCGGCTGGCGTTGCCGGCCGACCAGCGCCTGTGGTTTGACACGCACCTGACCTGGCCGTTGCGGATTGTGGTTGACAACGACGGCGCCTTCGCCCGTGCGAAGGTGCTCGGGGTCGTCATGCGGCTTATACCCGATGCTTTCTTCCAGGTGTTCCCGGCAGCGGCCGGACGGCTGGAGCGCCAGCCGAGCGAAGCGCGGTCGCTGTTCGCCGGCCCCGACGAGATGCGGGCGCTCGGCCTGCCATTCCCGAACCGTGCGCAACGGTGGTGGCTGTGCCTGCGGCTGGCCTATCTGGTGGCGTTCCTGCACAACCAGGGCATCGTCTTCGGCGATATCTCCGCCCGGAACGTCCTCTACCGCCTGCGACCGACTCCGGATGTGCTTCTTGTGGACTGTGACGCGGTACGAAAGGTCGGCAACGCAGCGGTTGTCGACCAGGGGCACACTCCGGACTTCTTCCCTCCGGCGGTGCACGAACCACAGTCGATCAGTTCCGACCTGTTCAAGCTCGGTCTGTTCATCGCCCGTATTCTCGCGCCCGGCCGAGCGGTCACACCGGACATCGCCACGCAGGTTGTCGACGGTGTTTTCGACCGGACCGGCGTGAACCTCGTGCGGGCCAGCCTGTCCACCGACCCACAGGCCCGTCCGGCAGCCCTTGCCTGGTATCGGTACCTGCGATCCGGCGCGGGCTCGCATCCCACGACGCTGCCACTGGGGCGTTGACGCGCTCCACGTCAGCGGCATCGTTTTTTCTACCGTCGGCGTCGCTTTTTCCTGCTGCTGGACCGCTTGCGATGGTGGGTATGAGTGGACGCGTCGTCTCCTGATCGTGTTCGGTTGTGTGCCTGGCGGGCAGCGGTTCTGGCTGTTTTCGCCACCGCGGGTTGGGGATGGGCCTGGCCCAGCGTCTCCAGAAAGTTTTCATATCCGGGTAGTTCCGGCGCGACCGCGGTGAACTGCCGAAGCAGGTCGCCGGCCCCGCCGGGCCAGTTAGCCGCCGCCTGGTCGAACGCGACGCACAGTGCCGAGCCGAGCGGCGGCGTCATCGTGTCCTGCTCCGCCTCCTGCGTCCCGTCGGCCGTCTTGTTCTCGTCAGCTACCTCATCCTCGTCAGGCGTGTCGTATTCCGCGGGTTGACGAGCCCGATATTCGGCGAAGGTAAGCATGTTGAGGCGTTCGAACAGCAGCACCGCCTGGGCGGAAAGGGGCGGGTCAGCAGGCTGTTCTCCGCGCAGCCGCAAGGCTTCGGTAGCCAGCGCTCCGTTTATGGGATCGTCGACAGCCTCGTGAAGCGCGGTCCGCAGAGCGTGTTCCGCCGCGGGGTCTTCCAGCGGCGCAGGCAGCTGCGGTATGACGACATGGCGCAGGTCGCGCGTCGGGTCGGTCTCGTACCGCACGCCGAGCAGGTCGAAGATGGCCCTGCGGCTGTGCGGTTTGCCAGCGATTGCCGCCAGCAGCTCCTGCCAGGCCTTGGCGATGTCGCCTCGGGCGTCCAGCCAGGTCTGCAGCACGTGTAGCCGGATGCGCTCAGTCCATGACGGCATCGATCGCAGTAGCTCGTCCGCGTCGACGGCGGCTATCTCGCCGATGGTCAGTGCGGTCCCGCCGGCCGCTTGGAAGCCGACTCGCACCAGTGCCCTGCCGAGCCGGGTGAGCTCGACCCGATCGTCCGCACGCTGCATGACACCGAGTGCTGCCAAACGGTCGACGAGCAGAGCCTGCCAGTAAGCGATCCCCAGCAGCTCGGTGCGGTCGGATGCGTCCAGCTCGCCCTGGCGGAGGAGACGCCTGAGCTCGTCATCAGCCGGTAGGTGGTAGGCGGCGGGCAGAGATTCGTCATCGTCGCCGAACACGAGGGTGAGCTGGTCGGGGTCCGACGACATCGGCAGGGGTGGGCGCAGCTGCGCGGCCAGGGTGACCGTGTTCCGGGCGGACAGCGGCGGCAGCTGGGCGATCTCTTCCAGATCGTAGGGCAGCACCCACATCTGAGCCACGGCGGCCATCCTGGCCAGGGATGCCGGGGCGGGATCCTCGAACAGCTGGAACAGGGTGAACGGGAGGTCCTCGACCAGGGCCTCGATGGTGCCGCGCTCCTCGCTCGGTACGTCGGCCTGTTCTGCGCGTTCCGCGAGATGGGTCAGTTCGGTCGCGACTGCGCCGAAGGCGTCCAGACCGAGCTGGACAAGCTCGCCCGCAGTACCGTCACGCCAGACCTGCAGAGCGCCGCCGGTGACGATCCGGCCGTCGGCGGGACGCAGCAGGTCAACCGCGAGGGCATGACGCCACACCTCGTCCAGGACCTGGGGAGGCAGACCCAGCTGCCCGGCCGCGAACTCGCGGGCCGCCGGCGCAGCGGCATCGGGCCCGCCCGTCACGCCGCCCTGCTGCTCGACCCACTCGGCCAGTCCGGCCGCCGCAGGCAGCAACGCGGAGGAACGGAGAAGTTCGGCGATCTCCGTGGCCGGGGCGTCGTCCGTCGGGGGAAGGTGGGTGTCCCCGCCACTCATATCTTTCTGGATCCGGCGAAGCTCGTGCATCAGCAGGTCGGTTACCGTAGCCGTGTTGTCGCGACGGGGAGTCAGATCGCGGAACTCGCCGCGCAGAGCGGCGCTCAGCCCGACGGCGGTACCTCGGTCCAGCAGGGCGTCCGTCGCGTCGTCGACCATCGTCGTGCGATCGAACCCCGGTACCGGCTCGGCCTGGACCGAACCGTTCGCCGTGGCGTCCAGGATGTCACTGATCCTGGTGAGGAGGAGGCCCTGCAGGACAAGCTCGGCGTTTTCGGTACGCAGCCCCAGGATGACCGTCCGCTGGCGTGAAATGATGCCCGTATCGTCGACGGCCGGAGTGCCCAGAGCGGATTCCAATGTGGCGCGGCGTTGTGACAGCGGCCGTTCCCGATATTCGCACAGCCACTGCCATACCGCCTGTCGGTCGGTCGGATCCACCCCGTCGGCGCGCAGCAGACCGGCATACAGGCGCGGCCAGGTAAGGCGAACGGGGTCGGTCATCGCCCGCTCGTAGTCCGTGATCGACTCCTGTAATGCCGTGTGCAGCTTGCTCTGACGTTTTGCGTTCAGCAGGCCGGCTTCCCGCCGCTGGTCGATCAGGGCTGCCAGGACGTCGGGGTAGGCCCGCAGTTCCTCCGGATCGGCGGTGACGAGCTGCGGCAGGTCTTCGTCCATGATCTGGCGGATCAGGGCGACGGTTGGTTCGGGAAGGCCGCCGCGGACCCTGGCACCACGCAGTACCAGCAGGGCGAGTACGACACCGGCTGGTCGGACCGGCAACGTGGTACCCCGCTCCCGAGCCCACGCCACCAGATGGTCCAAGCCGGGGTCGAGAAGGTCATCCAGATCACGCACTGTCTCAGGGTAGTCGGCGCCCCCGGCCGTCCCATGCCGGGTACCCGCCCACGGAGCAGGCTGTACGGGCGGTCTCCGTGGCGATGTCATCCCACCGGCGTACCCCGAAGGTACGGTTTCACCTCGCCTTCGCCGGACCGCTTTCGTCGCCAACAGCCTTGCTACCGAAGCGGCTAGGTCGTTTTCATCGCGATAATGGCGGTTTCTACCTACGGATACCGGGCGTCCGCCGAAGCGG
>NZ_CAAAFT010000128.1:11878-17185 GCF_900634765.1 Candidatus Protofrankia californiensis
GGTGGTTTTCATCGTGATAATAGCGGTTTCTACCTACGGCTTTGATGGGGTCTGGTCCGGGGCCACCGGGACGACGGGGCTGGCAGTGGCGTCTGCTGATGTGCTGGGCTGGCGGTTGTGATGCGTGTTGTCCTGGCACCCGACAAGTTCAAGGGCTCGCTGAGTGCCGCCGAGGTGTGCGCGGCGCTGGCTGAGGGGCTGCATGAGGCCCGTCCCGACGTGCACACGGTGTCCCTGCCCGTTGCGGACGGCGGTGACGGCACGGTCGAGGCCGCGCTGTCGGCGGGATACCGGCGGGTTGCGGTGCGGGCCGAGGGGCCCACGGGCGAGCCTGTCGACACGGCCTATGCCGAGCTCGATGGCACCGCGGTCGTCGAACTGGCCGATGTCTGCGGCCTGCGCCGTCTGCCAGGCGGATGTCCCGCGCCGCTGACCGCGTCCAGTTATGGGACGGGTCAGGTGGTCGCCGCCGCCATCCAGGCTGGCTGCCGGCGGGTGGTGCTCGGTATCGGGGGGAGCGCGAGCACCGACGGCGGCGCCGGACTGGTCGAGGCGCTGGGTGCCGTCCTGCTACCCGAGGGATCCGACTCCGAGAGCTCCGACTTCGAGGGGTCCGAGGGGCGGCAGCGCCACCGGGGCGGGCGGTCCCTCGCCGTCCTCGATGATGTCGATCTGTCCGGGCTGGACCCGCGACTGCGCGACACCGAGCTGGTTGTCGCGTGCGACGTCGACAATCCGCTGCTGGGCCCGCACGGCGCCGCCGCCGTGTACGGCCCGCAGAAGGGCGCCACGCCGGCCGACGTCGTGTTCCTGGAGCAGGCGTTGAGCAGGTGGGCGCTGATCGTGATGTCCGTGACCGGAACCGATCACCGGCAGACCCCGGGGGCGGGTGCTGCCGGCGGTGTCGGCTTTGCCGCCCTGTCGCTGCTCGGCGCCCGGTTACATTCCGGGATCGACCTGATACTCGATCTTGTCGGTATCGATGACGCGCTGCGCGGGGCCGACCTGGTCGTGACGGGGGAGGGGTCGCTGGACGAGCAGACACTGCATGGAAAGGCCCCTGCCGGCGTCGCGGCACGTGCGCGGGCGGCCGGCGTACCGGTCGTCGTGGTGGCGGGACGCTCGCTCCTGGATCCCTCGACACTGGCCGGCGCCGGTTTCTCGGCGGTGCGTACCCTCGCCGAGTCCGAACCCGATGCGCGGGTGAGCATGTCCCAGGCGGGTTACCTGCTGCGTCGCCTTGCCCCCCGTCTGCTGGACGGTCTTCCCGCTGGAGGGTCTTCGCACCGCGACCGGTCCCGGCCGATCTGACTGATCAGCCCTGACTGACCGGTTCGTCCTCGCTCCGCGGGGCGGAGAGGGTCCGGTGGCGGATCATCATGATCGTCGCTGGAACGCCGACGGAAAGCATCGCCCCAGCCACCGCGAGCGGAAGGAGCGTGCCACCGACGTCCTCCGTCCGGGCGGCTCGAAGAGACTGCGGTGTCTGTTCGGACTGCTCGGTGTGCTCGACCAACTCGGCCTGCCCGGTCCGCCTGGCTCGACCGGTTTGGACCGCCTGCACGGATCGCACGTTTTGCACGGCGAAGGTGTACCCGGTCGCGGTGCTACCGACCCGGTCGAGAACGATGTCGGTGAACGTGCCCGGGCCAAGGGCTGTGCTGGCGGTAGATCCGCCGCGGGGGGTGTCCTCCTGGACCGCGTACACACCCGGTACGAGATCGCGGAATGTCCAGGCCCCGGAGGCGTTGGTGGTCGTGTCCCGCCGGATGGCCGTCCCGTCCGGATTCGTGCCGGTCAACTGGATTGCCACGCCGGGCGCGCCGGGCTCGCCCAGGTCCTGACGCCCGTTCCGATCGGCGTCCAGGTAGGCGTTACCGCTGATGCTCGACCGGGCCGAAGCACCGAAATCACCGAACGGCTTGAGCAGGTTGGCCAGCTGTCTGTGGCCTTCGCTGTTCGGATGGTAGATCAGGCTCTGGTCGAGGGTGAGAAAACCGTCGAGGAACTCGTTCATCCAGCGGTCCGGGTTCCGCTGGCCGATGGCCGGGTCCGGTTCGTGGCCGGCGAAATGGCATTTGACGGTGTCGACCACCGTGACGAAGCGGCCTGGCGTGTCGGCTGAATCCACCGGCAGGGTGTCGGGCGAGCATGTGTGCGCAGCGGGGTCGGACGCTCCGGTGAAGCCGAACGACTGGTTCACCGTGTCCGCCGCGGTGATCTGTATGGCGTCCCCGCGGTCGCCGAGCGTCCGAACCGCGGCCGAGGGGTCGAACGTCGTGTCCCCGAAGGTGGTCTGCGTGCCTGGCGGCAGATGTATGCCTGGCGGCGGATAGTGTTTCCGGCTGGACAGGTAAGGATAGGTGAGCAGGACCACGCGTCCTCCGGCCGGCATCCGCTGGTGCAGGCGGGTGAGCAGGGTGACCAGGCGTGTCTGGACCAGCGTGAGATCCCCCGTCGCCCGCCGGGTGAGCCGTTCGCATTCCGCGATGTCTCCGGCGGGTATCCCGAGCGCTTTCGGTATCCCGAACGCGAAGCACCTGAGCACTATGTCGGCAAACCGGACGTCGTTGCCGCCGATCGTCAGCAGGACGAGGTCGGTATCCGCGCCGACCGCGTTGATCTGAGACGCGATCACCCGGGTGCACACGGCGCTCGCGATACCGTAGGTGACGTTGACCGGGCCGATCTCAGCGGATTCCTCCGGCCCGAACCCGGCCGAACAGTCCTGCCGCAGGCGACCGAGGACAGCGGGGTCGTTCCCGGTCTCGCCGGCGCGCAGCGGGGTCCAATAGCTGCGCTGATCCGCCTTGTGCGGGTTGAGGAGATCGTCCGTGGCGGCGCCGCTGCACGCCCGGTTCACATAGGTGACGTCATATCCGCGCTCGTCCCGCAGCCACTGTGCGTACCGCTCGCCCCAGTTCACCGCCGAGCGGTGGCATCCGCGTGGTCCGTCACCGGTGTCATAGGTACCGGCACCCGCGCCGTTCCCAGCGGAATACGAATCGCCGAGTTGGACGATTGAAAGGTGGCGGGTCACCGCGGCTCCCGTGATCTCCGGTTGGGCGGTGGCGGTTTGCGCGGTGGCGGTTTGCGCGGTGGCGGGCTGCCCGATCATGACCAGCGCTGTGAAAAGGACGGCAGGAACGAGGACGATCCTGGCAGCGAACCGGGGACCTGGACCTGGCGGACCTTCCGGATCGGCTTCCGGACCCCGAGCGCGAAAGAAACATGATCGCGCTGCCTTCGGCTCTTTGACCGTCCCTGGTGTGAGGACGGATCCGCATCCGGCCACCGCGTCGCCCCCGAAGTTTGAGCCACCATTGGCACACCTGAAAGTGGCACACGTGGAAGTGCCGAATGCATTCCGATGCGAAGGGTAACTGACTCGGTCGTGACGGGCAAGCGCGAGGTAGGGAGCGCCGACGTGGGCGGGTCAGCGCCGACGTGGACGGGTCAGCGCCGACGGCGCAGGATGCGGTTGCCGAGCCGCGTGATCGGGTCGTAGGAGGCGTCGACGACCCTTTCTCTGAGCGGAATGATGGCGTTGTCGGTGATCGCGATGTGCTCCGGGCAGACTTCCGTGCAGCATTTCGTGATGTTGCAGTAGCCGATGCCGGCCTGTCCGCGCAGCAGTGCCCGCCGATCATGCGTGTCCAGCGGGTGCATTTCCAGCTCGGCGTACCGGATCATCAGCCGTGGGCCGGCGAAAACGGGCTTGTTCTCCTCGTGGTCACGGATGACATGGCAGACCGTCTGGCACAGGAAGCACTCGATGCACTTGCGGAACTCCTGGACGCGGTCGACGTCGGCCTGCTTCATCCGGTGATGCCCGTCGTCTCCCGCCGGGGTTCCGGGCGCGAATGCCGGCACTTGCGCGGCCTTCTCGTAGTTGTACGAGACGTCGGTGACAAGATCCCGGATCACCGGGAACGTCCGCAGCGGCGTCACCGTGACGGTGTCCGTGGGCGCGAACAGGTTCAGGCGGGTCATGCACGTCAGTCGGGGGCGGCCGTTCACCTCGGCGCTGCACGACCCGCACTTGCCGGCTTTGCAGTTCCACCGGACGGCCAGATCCGGGGCCTGCGTCTGCTGGAGCCGGTGCAGCGCGTCCAGGACGACCATGCCCTCTTCGACACCGACCGTGTAGTCGTGGAGATCGCCGCCGCCGGAGTCGCCTCGCCACACCCGAAGTGAAAGATCGTATCCTGTCATCAGGAACCCTTCTCACCGGTTGATGCTGTTCCGGCTGGGATGCCCGCGCCGGCCTGTTCGAACAGCGCGGCGAACTCCGGTGGCATCGCGGGCAGGGGCTCGGCGGTGAGCACGAGTCGTTCGTCATGTAGGCGGAGCACGTGGTTCAGCGTCGCGAACGCCGGGTCCGCGGACGGGTAGTCGTCGCGGGTGTGCCCGCCGCGGCTTTCCCGGCGGGCCAGCGCGGCTGTGGCGATGCACTCCGCGACGGTGAGCAGCGATCCTAGGTCGAGGGCGAGATGCCAGCCCGGGTTGTACTGACGGTGCCCGACGACCGCGACGTGCCGTGCGCGGGAGCGCAGCGTTTCGATCTCCTTGAGCGCCCGGGCGAGCTCGGGCTCGGTCCGGATGATCCCGACCAGGCGCTGCATGACTTCCTGGAGGTCGTTCTGGAGCTGGTAGGGGTTTTCCGGAGGGTTGGTGTGGGACGCGCCGACCTTGGTGGTGTCCTGGGTGAAGGTCGTGTCGAAGGGCGCGAGGGCCTGCGCGGCGACCGCGTCGATCTGCGCATCGTCGGCCATGGCTCGCTTGTGCGGAGGCACCGACTGGGCGTAGCGGGCCGCGTACAGCCCTGCCCGCCGTCCGAAGACCAGCAGGTCGGACAGGGAGTTGCCGCCGAGCCGGTTGGAGCCGTGCATGCCGGCGGCGCACTCGCCCGCGGCGAAAAGCCCCGGCACGGTCGCCGCTGCGGTCGGCGGGTCGACCTTGATGCCGCCCATGACGTAGTGGCAGGTCGGGCCGACCTCCATCGCCTCGCGGGTGATGTCGACGTCGGCGAGTTCGGTGAACTGGTGGTACATCGACGGCAGCCGGCGCCGGATGTACTCCGGGTCGCGGCGCGAGGCGATGTCGAGATAGACCCCGCCGTGGGGCGAGCCACGCCCGGCCTTGATCTCGGTGTTGATGGCCCGCGCCACCTCGTCCCGGGGGAGCAGTTCCGGTGGCCGGCGGGCGGTCTTCTTGTCCGTGTACCAGCGGTCGGCCTCCTCCTCGGAGTCGGCGGTCTCGGCGGCGAAGATCGGTGGGATGTAGTCGAACATGAAGCGACGTCCC
>NZ_CAAAFT010000128.1:17210-20923 GCF_900634765.1 Candidatus Protofrankia californiensis
TGTAGTCGAACATGAAGCGACGTCCCTCGGAGTTGAGCAGCACGCCGCCGTCGCCCCGGACGCCCTCGGTGACGAGGATCCCCTTTACCGACGGTGGCCAGACCATCCCGGTGGGATGGAACTGGACGAACTCCATGTCCATCAGCGCGGCCCCGGCCCACAACGCGAGCGCGTGGCCGTCGCCGGTGTACTCCCACGAGTTCGACGTCACCTGGTAGGACTTGCCGATCCCGCCGGTGGCGAGCACCACCGCGGGTGCGTCGAAACGCACGAAAGTGCCGGACTCACGCCAGTACGCGAAGGCGCCGGCGATCCGCCTACCCTCGTGCGCTGGTGTGGACGGTTCACCGGTTTCACCTGGTGCGCTCGGTACACCCGGCTTGCCCGTTCGGGCCGGTTCGGTCACCTGGACCGGTGCCGCCGGCCGGGCTGGCGCGGGGTCCGGCGCGGTCAGCAGGCGTAACACCGTGCACTCCATGAAGACGTCGATTCTCTTGCTGATCAGCCGGTTCTGCAGGGTACGGATCAGCTCAAGGCCGGTACGGTCCCCGACGTGCGCGAGCCGGGCGAAACGGTGACCGCCGAAGTCGCGCTGGAGTATCCGGCCGTCCGGTGTCCGGTCGAAGACCGCGCCCCATTCCTCCAGTTCCCAGACCCGCGCCGGGGCCTCCTGGGCGTGGATCTGGGCCATCTGCCACTGGTTGAGCATCTTCCCGCCGCGCATCGTGTCGCGGAAGTGCGTCTGCCAGTTGTCCTCGGGCCAGACGTTGCCCATCGCGGCCGCGATACCCCCCTCGGCCATCACGGTGTGGGCTTTGCCGAGCAGGCTCTTGCAGACGACAGCGACCCGGGCACCCTGCTCGTGCGCTTCCAGCGCGGCCCGCAGGCCCGCTCCGCCCGCGCCGATCACGATGACGTCGTATGCGTGTCTTTCCGATGTTGTCATGGCTTACGTGGTCACCACCGCACGTTGTTCGCAGGATGCCTGGTTCTCAATGTGCCCGGTTCTCGATGTGTCTGGTTCGTGGGCCGCCGGATCCATGCCGGTCCTGGCACCGGCGGAATCCGGACGAAGTCGCGACGGTGACACCTCAGGCCACCCAGTGGTAATCGTGCAGGTGGCCCGCCGCGACCAGCCAGATGTAGAAGTCGGCCGCCATGATCCACAACAGGCTCACCCACGCCCACACCATGTGCCGCCGGTTGAGCGCCGACACCCCCTGCCACAGCCGCCGGCGTACCGGATGCGCTGACAGCGTCCGCAGCCCGCCCCCGCACAGATGTCGGAACGAATGGCAGGAGAACGTGTAAAGACCCAGCAGGACCACGTTGGCCACGAGCATGCCGGTGCCGACCCCGATGCCGAAACGACCGTCGAAAATGAACGCCCCGACAGCCTCGTAGGTGAGTAGCCCGATGAACAAAACGCCGAAATAGAGGAAATAACGGTGCACGTTCTGCAGGATCAGCGGCAACCGTGTCTCGCCGCTGTATTTTCGCCGGGCGTCCGGGACCGCGCAGGCCGGCGGTGCCCACCAGAACGACCGGTAGTACGCCTTCCGGTAATAATAGCACGTCAGCCGGAAGCCGAGCGGAAAGACCAGGATCAGTATGGCGGGCGAGATCCAGGGTATGTCGCCGAACAGTCCGGAACCGAGCGTGTCACTCGGGCAGGAGTCGGTCAGGCAGGGCGAATAGAACGGCGACAGGTACGGGTCGGCATAATAGTTGGCGTTGCGGAACGCCGCCCACGTTCCGTAGACGACGAAGCCGGTGAGGACCGCCACCGTGATGGCGGGCGCCACCCACCAGCGGTCCTGTCGCAGGCTCGCCTGAGCGATCCTCGCCCTGGCCGCACCGCTGAGGGGGGCGGCCGTACCAGCGGGCCCCTGGTCGTCGGCACGGGTGTGCGTCTGCGTCGCCATAGCGCTCCTAACCTCTTGACGCCTCCCGGACCGCGTGAGAGGAGCCATGATCACGCGACTTTCGGCCCGCCGGCTACCTGCCTTCGGCCGTTGGAGGCGCGATCACGATAACTCGGGTCCCTCGTGATCGCGCCTCCAGCGGTAACTTTCCGTAGTAGTCGTGTTGCCAGTCGGAAGCGGCGTCAAGCCGTGATCTGTGACCCGGATCGCCGTCGGACTGTCATACTCGGGCGCGGCGTCGACGCCGCGGCGACACGGCGCGATGTCGCTGCCACCCGCCGGCGACTCCCTCGTCGTCGCATTCGGGCTGGAACTCCGGCTCATCGTGGCGGGCCGGTACGAACACCGGCTCGTGGCACTCGCAGGCGGTGTCCGCATGCGGTTCGTCGGAACTGCCGCTTTCGGCGAGGACGGCAGTTTCGGCGGCCAGGTCGTCGATGTCCTCCATGACCCGGCGGACGTCCGCCTCCAGGCGGTCGGCAGCCCTTGAGTTCGGTGCGTGGGTGCGCAGGTGTCGGATATGGCGTTGTACTTCCTGAACCGCCGTGGTCACGGCAAAAAGCTCGCCCCGCAGGCTTGTCGATTGCACGATTCGCCACCTCCGTAGTCGCCGGTCGCCGGTCGACGGCGGCCCGGACGGGTGTCCGTACCCGCTTGGAGCTACCGCACCGGTCACATTCATGAAACATCATGTTCATATGGCAGTGTGATCCGACGGATGGCGTCCTGGCCAGGGAGAGGACCTTTTTCCCGCGCAGAAGTGCCTGAAGTCGGCCGCGAGACCCTCCGGGTATGGCCACGGACCAGACCGCGAACTGTACGAGAGCCCCAGGGCGCTGCAGTTGACACGGGGCAGGGGCGACATCCGGCTGTAATAGCGCCCGGGATGCGGGCGACTCGTGTTCGCCGAAGGCGGCGCGAGTCTGGTTCGCGCGCCGCCGGAGGCGCGAAGGCGGCTCCGTCCGTGCTGGTGTGTCCTGTCTTACGGCGGTCTACCGGTGACCACCGTGTTGCCCGGAAAGCATCTCTGGCGCACGTTCTGGAACTGAGGTTAGGCTGCACTAACTTCTGATGTGCTATAGCTAAATGAGATAGATCCGGTGCTCGCCGTGAGCGGTGCCGGTCGAAGGAGTGGATGCCCGTGCCCATCTTCCCGCGTAGGGCTGCGCTGGCGATCGCCATGTCCAGCATGCTTGTGCTCGGTATCGCCGGCTGCGGGGACGAGGAACCCGATGCCGGCTCCGCCGCGCAGACATCGGACAAGAAGATCACCGTCTACAGCGGTCGTAGCGAGTCGTTGGTCAAGCCCCTGCTCGAGATGTTCACCAAGCAGACGGGCATCAGCGTCGAGGCTCGCTACGGCGACACCGCGCAGATGGCGGCCCAACTGGTGGAGGAGGGCAACCGCTCGCCCGCGGACGTCTTCTTCGCCCAGGACGCCGGCGCGCTCGGCGCCGTCACCAAGCAGGGTCTGTTCGCCGTCCTGCCCGCCGACACCCTGAACAAGGTTCCCGGGGTGTACCGGGCCGCGGGTGGCGAGTGGGTCGGCGTCACCGGGCGCTCCCGGGTGTTGGTCTACAACTCCGACCTCGTCCCGTCCGAACAGCTGCCGAAATCGGTCTTCGAGCTGACCGAGCCAGCCTGGAAGGGCAAGGTGGGCGTTGCCCCGACGAACGGCTCGTTCCAGGCGTTCGTCACCGCGCTACGGGTACAGCACAGTGACGCCAGGGCCGAGCAGTTCCTGACGGGGCTCGGGGCCAACGACCCGCAGATCCGTGCGGGCAACGC
>NZ_CAAAFT010000128.1:20948-24154 GCF_900634765.1 Candidatus Protofrankia californiensis
GCACAGTGACGCCAGGGCCGAGCAGTTCCTGACGGGGCTCGGGGCCAACGACCCGCAGATCCGTGCGGGCAACGCCGCCATCGTCTCCGACGTGAACAGCGGCAAGATCCCTGCGGGCCTGGTGAACCACTACTACGTCTACGAGCTGGCCGACGAGAAGGGGGTGTCCCCGGACACGCTCAAGGCCAGGCTGCACTTCTTCCCCAACGGTGACACCGGGGCGCTGGTGAACACCGCCGGTGTCGGCGTGCTCAAGGGGGCGGCCGACGACCCGGATGTGCGGGTGTTCGTCGACTACCTGCTCGGCACCGAGGCGCAGACGTACTTTGCCGATAAGACCTTCGAGTACCCGCTGGTCTCCGGGGTCGCGGCTGCGCCGGGTCTGCCTGCCCTGGCCTCACTCGCCGCGCCGAAGATCGACCTTAACGATCTGGACACGCTGGCGGCCACCGTCGCAATGATCAAAAAGTCGGGGTTGGTCACCTGACCACCCGGAGCTGGGCACCGGGGCGGGCACGGATTTCCGTGTCCGCCCCGCGGGCCGTCACATACCAGGTCCGCCGGTCCGCGCCGCGGCCGGCGCTGCTCGCCGCTGCCGCGGCCGCCGTCGGGGTCGCCCTCATCCCGCTGGTCTACCTTGCGGTGCGTACCGCCGAGGCCGGGTGGAGCCGGATCGCCGCCGAGCTGTTCACCGTACGGGTCGCCGAGCTGGCGGGACGCAGCCTTGCCCTGGCGGCCGTCGTCACCGCCGGGTGCGTGGTGCTCGGCGTCGGTTCGGCATTCCTGGTCACCCGGACCGACCTGCCGGCCCGCAGGCTGTTCGCCGTGCTCGCCGCGTTACCCCTGGCTGTGCCCACCTACATCGCGAGCTTCGCCTGGGTGTCCACCGTGGACGGATTCGAGGGCTTCTGGCCCGCCGCCGCGGTGCTCGTCCTGTGCTCGTACCCGTACGTCTTCCTGCCGGTTGCCGCGGCGCTCGCCGGCGCCGATCCGGCCCAGGAGGAGGCATCGCGATCGCTGGGGCGGGGCGCCTGGAAGACCTTCACCGGCGTCACCCTCCGCCAGGTCCGCCCGGCCGTCGCGGCCGGTGCGCTGCTGGTCGCGCTGTACGTCCTGTCGGACTTCGGCGCGATCTCGATCGTCCGGGTGGAAACCTTCACCCAGGCCATCTTCACCTCGCTCAACCTCGGTTTCGACCGGACCGGCGCGCTCGTGCTCGCGACCGTCCTGGTGGCGCTGACCGCGCTGCTGGTGACCGGCGAGTCACTCAGCCGTCGCCGTGGAGCCCGCTACGCCCGGGTCGGCGGGGCCGGCCGCCCCCCGACGACGATCCGGCTGCGGGCGATGCGCTGGCCGGCTTCGGGCGCGCTCAGCGTGGTGGGGGCGCTAGCCCTCGGGGTGCCCGGGTTCAGCCTCATGCGGTGGCTCGCCGACGGTGTGTCCCGGCCGGGTTCGCTCGTGGAGGTCGCCATCGCCGCCGGCAACTCGCTGTGGGTGTCGCTTGCCGGCGCGACGTTGACCTTGCTGCTGGCGCTGCCCGTCGGCCTTCTCACCGCACGTGCACCTGGCGTGGCGGCGACCGTGCTCGACCGGCTCGCCTACCTCTCGCACGCCCTCCCGGGTCTGGTCATCGGACTGTCACTGGTCTTCTTCGGCATCAACGTGGCCTACCCGCTCTACCAGACCCAGTGGTTGCTCGCGCTGGCATACGCGGCGCTGTTCCTGCCGCTGGCGGTGGCCGCGGTGGCTGCCGCGGCGACGCAGGCACCACCGGTGCTCGAAGAGGTCGCACGGTCGCTGGGACGTCGACCGCTGACGGTGTTCCGTACCGTAACGTTGCCGCTGACCCTGCCCGGTATCGGCGCGGGCGCGGCGCTGGTCTTCCTCACGTGCATGAAGGAGCTGCCAGCGACTCTGCTGCTGCGGCCGACGGGCATGGACACCCTCGCCACCACACTGTGGACCCACACGTCGGTCGCGGCGTATGCCGCCGCCGCCCCCCACGCTGCCGTGTTGGTGCTGTTGGCCGCCGTGCCGACATGGTTGCTGGCAACACGCACCGGCGTGCTGGCCGGCAGGGATCCGGCGGGCAGGGAGATCGGATGAGTGCGCTGAGTGTGAGTGATCTGCACAAGGCGTACGGGCCGGTGACCGCGCTGGCCGGCGCCGATCTCGACGTCCCAGCCGGCACGCTGGTCGCCGTTCTCGGCCCGTCCGGATGCGGCAAGACCACGTTGCTGCGCTGCATTGCCGGCTTCGAGCGGGTCGATGGCGGGGAGATCCGCCTGGACGGGCGGCGGGTCGCGGCGCCCGGGGCGCACCTGGTGCCGCACCGGCGGCGGGTAGCGGTGGTCCCGCAGGAAGGCGCGTTGTTTCCACACCTGTCAGTCGCCGGCAATGTCGAATACGGCCTCGACCGCGGGGCCCGACGTGCCGGTCGCGTGGAGGAGGTGCTGGCTCTGGTGGGCATGGATGCCTACGGCGGCCGGATGCCGCACCAGCTCTCCGGCGGCCAGCAGCAGCGGGTCGCCCTCGCGCGGGCGTTGGCGCCCCGCCCGCCGCTGGTGCTGCTCGACGAGCCGTTCAGCGCCTTGGACGCCGCGCTACGCGGCGAGCTGCGCCGCGACGTCCGTGCGGCGTTGCGCGCCGATGGAGCGACGGCCGTGCTGGTCACCCACGATCAGGGGGAGGCGCTGTCCATCGCCGATCAGGTGGCCGTGATGCGTGGCGGCAGGATCGTCCAGTGCGGGCAGCCGAGGCTCGTCTACCAGGAGCCGGTCGATCCGTGGATCGCCGGTTTCGTCGGTGACGCGGTGCTGCTACCGGCCACGGTCGACGGGGAGTGGGCATGGACGGCGCTCGGCCGCGTCCAGGTCGGCGGGCATCCGCTTCCGACATCCGACGGCGGTGGGCCGGTGACCGTCATGTTGCGGCCGGAGCAGGTGGGCGTCACAGCCCGTGATAGGGCACCCGATTCCGCGGTGACCGCGACCGTGCTGCACCAGGATTTCTACGGTCACGATGCGATGATTACCCTCGGACTGACCGACGGCACGCGAGTGACCGCCCGGATCCTGGATGCAGGGGAGCCTCTCGCCCTCGGTGACGACGTGGCGGTGCACGTGCGCGGGGTGGTCCGTGCGTGGCCCGGGCAGTCGGCAGCCCCTAGCCGCGGTGGCGCTGACCAGCCGGCGCCTGTGCCACGG
>NZ_CAAAFT010000129.1:0-481 GCF_900634765.1 Candidatus Protofrankia californiensis
AGGAGCATGTCCTCGGTGATGTCGTGGGCCCGGGAGTCCAGCAGCCCGCGGAAGACGCCGGGGAAGGCGAGCACGTTGTTGATCTGGTTCGGCTCGTCCGAGCGGCCGGTCGCGACGATCGCCGCGTACGTGCGGGCGTCCGCGGGGTCGACCTCGGGGTCCGGGTTGGCCAGCGCGAAGACGATCGCGTCGTCGGCCATGGTCGCCACGTCCGCCCCGGTCAGGATTGCCGGCGCGGACACGCCGATGAACACGTCGGCGCCGGCCAGGGCGTCACGCAGCGTCCCTGAGATCTTGTCCGGGTTGGTGTGCTCGCAGATCCACCGGCCGTTGTCGTCCAGATCGCCGCGGGCCGGCGAGATGATCCCACCGATGTCGGACGCGATCACGCTGCCGCCCGCGCGGCCCGCACCGGTCCGCAGCAGCAGGCGCAGGATGGCCGTACCCGCCGCGCCCGCCCCGCTGGTGACGATCCGTACGG
>NZ_CAAAFT010000129.1:708-1530 GCF_900634765.1 Candidatus Protofrankia californiensis
CCGCTGGTGACGATCCGTACGGAGTCCAATGACTTGCCGACGACCCGCAGTGCGTTGGTGAGGGCGGCGAGTACGACGATCGCGGTGCCGTGCTGGTCGTCGTGGAAGACTGGTATGTCGAGCAGTTCGCGCAGCCGCCGTTCGATCTCGAAGCAGCGGGGTGCGGCGATGTCCTCGAGGTTGATGCCACCGAAGACGGGAGCGAGTAGCGCCACCGTGCGCACGATCTCGTCGACGTCCTGGGTGTCGAGGCAGATCGGCCATGCGTCGATGTCCGCGAACCGTTTGAACAGCGCGGCCTTGCCCTCCATCACCGGGATCGCGGCGGTGGGGCCGATGTTGCCCAGGCCGAGCACGGCCGAGCCGTCCGAGACCACCGCGACGCTGTTGCGCTTGACGGTGAGCCGGCGGGCGTCGTCGGGCCGGTCGGCGATGGCCAGGCACACCCGGGCGACACCGGGCGTGTAGGCCATGGACAGGTCGTCGCGGGTTCGCAGCGCGACCTTGCTCGTGACCTCGATCTTCCCGCCGAGATGTAGCAGGAACACCCGGTCGCTCACCCGCCGGACGACGAAGTCCGGCATGGAGCGCAGGGTCTCGGTGATGGACTGCACCTGGTCGGCGTCGGCGCACAGGCAGGTCATGTCCAGTACGAGCCGGTCCGCGTGTGACTCCGCGACGTCGAGAGCGGTGACCACCGCGCCCAGTTTGCCGACGGCAGTGGTGATCTCGCCGACGATCTGTGACGAGGCCGGCACGTCGAGGCGCACTGTTATCGAGAATGAAACGCTGGGGACGGCCACGAACGTGCTCCATCCGTCG
>NZ_CAAAFT010000129.1:1826-12801 GCF_900634765.1 Candidatus Protofrankia californiensis
TTCGAGCAACAACGTGGGCGTGTGCCCGCCCCGATGCTCGCAGCTTCCCTCCGGTGATCCGGTGTCCGCCACGGTGCAACAACAAAGATCACAAGGCGTAGGAGTGCGGGAGCGCAGGATGCGGAGTGCGGGACGGCGACTTTGTCTCCCGCGGTCGGGACACGCCTGACGTGGCCGGGATAGGCATGACGTGGCCGGGATAGGCCTGACACGGTCGGGACACGCCTGACGCGAACGACGTGACGCCCGCTGCCGGAACAGGCTGGCCCGGCAGCGGGCGTCGACGGATCATCGGTTCCTCCTCCCATCCGGCTGCCGGCGGACAGGCAGGCACGGACGGGAGGAGGAGAGCTCCCCGGTCGGGAGAGTCAGGACGTTGCGGAGCGGGAGCCGGATCCGTCCCCGGACGTCGTGGCGCTGCGCGCCTGCTTGCCCGCCTCGCTCCCACCGGCCTCGATCACGGGGACGTGCCGGCTCGACGTCGCGGACACCTTCGGCAGGCGCAGCTGCAGCACCCCGTCGGAGAGACGGGCCTCGGAGCTCTCGGCGTCGACGTCCCCGGGCAGCCGTACGCTGTACTCGTAACGGCCGACGCGACGTGTCTGCTGGCGCATCACACCGCTGCGCTGCCTGTCGGCGATCTCGGCGGTGATGGTGACCTCGTTCCCCCGGACGTCGATGCTGACGGCTTGCGCGGGCACGCCGGGCAGGTCCGCGTCGATGAGGTAGGAGTTCTCGGTCTCCTCCACGTCGACCGCCGGCGTCCAGGAACGCCGCTCCCGGGCCGCCAGCTCCGGCAACGAGACGTCCAGCAGCCGTCCCATCCTCTCGTAGAGGTCGCCGAACTCGGCGAACGGATCCCATGCGCGTCGGGTGAGGGGACCCGGGCGGCTGAGAACAGACGGAACGGTCATGGTCGATCACTCCTTCGCGGTCATTCCTGACAACGATCGTTATTGATGGTCACGACCCCGCTGCGACCCGTGGCAGGCGGCGGGGAACACCGGCACGAGGTGCCGGGCATGCCGGCCGGTGTGCTCATCGGGGTGGGCGCCAACCCATACGGGCTCTTTTCCGTTACTCGGGCGGGCAAACGACCCCGGACGTGGGATCCCGACGACAGCGGACCTGGGATCAGGGCGCCAGCCGTACCGGGGGGCTGGTCAGAACACCGCCGTGTCAGAACACCGCCGTGCCGTGGACGGGCGACGACGCCCGGGCATGGTGACGGCGTGGGATGCGCCCGGCCCGCGCGGCGAACCGTCCCGCGGTGACGCCGGCCGCCATCGCCGCCGCCATGAGGGCGGGGTCCTGCGCTCTTGTCACCGCCGACGCCAGCAGAACGGCGTCGCAGCCGAGTTCCATGGCCAGCGCCGCGTCGGAGGCGGTGCCGATCCCGGCGTCCAGGACGACCGGGACCTCGGCCTCGGCGACGATCAGCTCGATGTTGTGGGTGTTGCGGATACCGAGCCCGGTCCCGATGGGCGCGCCCAGCGGCATCACGGCCGCGCAGCCGGTCTGCTGCAGGCGCCGGGCGAGCACCGGATCGTCATTGGTGTAGGGCAGGACGGTGAACCCGTCGGCGACCAGGCGTTCCGCCGCGTCGAGGAGCTCAAAGGGGTCCGGCAGCAGGGTGTGCTCGTCCGCGACCACCTCGAGCTTCACCCAGTTCGTCCCCAGCGCCTCCCGGGCGAGCTGGGCAGTGAGGACGGCCTCATGGGACGTGCGGCATCCGGCGGTGTTGGGCAGCACCCGCACGCCGCAGCGGGCGAGCATGTCCAGCACCGACCCCGGAGTCGCGGTGTCCACCCGCCGCATGGACACCGTGCACATGTCCGTGCCGGAGGCGTTGATCGCCGCTTCCATGACGGCGAGGCTCGGTGCGCCGCCGGTTCCCAGGATCAGCCGGGAACCGAGTTCCTCACCGGCGATTGTGAACGCGTCGTCGGCCATGTCAGCCTCCCTGGGTAGCGGTCAGGATCTCCACCTGCTGGCCGGCGCGCAGCTCCAGGCTCTCCCAGCGGCTGCGGGGGGCGACGACACCGTCGACCGCGGCGGCACTCCCGCGGCCGGTGGTGGAAAGACTCACCATGAGCTGCTGGAGTGTGGTCCCGGGCGGCACCTGCATGGCCTTGCCGTTGACGGTGAGAGTCATCCGACGTCCTCCCTGGTCGTCCGATCCGCAGCGGCCTGGTCCTCGACGGTCCGGTCCTCGGCGGCCTGGTCCTCGGTCCGGTCGAACCTGGCCGGGATGAAGGCAGCCACCTCGTCGGGCAGGGCGCCGTCCGCCAGCAGGCCGGCGATGGCGTCCGCTGTCACCGGGGTGAGAAGTACGCCGTTGCGATAGTGACCGACGGCCAGCAGGAGCCCGGGTATCCGCGACGGGCCGATCAGCGGTGCGTTGTCGGGTGAGGCGGGCCGCAGGCTGGTACTGACTTCCTCCAGCTCGGCTTCACCCAACCCCGGCACGAGGGCCTGCGCATCCCGCAGGAGCTCGTATACGGCGCCCGCCCGCGGACGCACGTCGAACCCGACCTCCTCGCTGCTGGCCCCCACGACGATCCGGCCGTCGGCACGGGGCACCAGGTACACCGGGCAGCCGCGCACCGAGCCCCGCAGCACGCAGGTCAGCAGCGGTGACCCGACGGTGCGCAGCCGCAGGGTCTGACCCTTGACCGGACGTACCGCCGGTACCGCCCCGGGCGGCAGCCCGTCGATCCGGCCCGACCACGCCCCGCAGGCGAGAACGACAACCGGTGCGGTCAGGTCGGTGCCGTCGGCCAGCGCCAGCCCGACGACCCGGTCACCGCGCAGCAGCCACCGCCGCGCGGCGGTGGGAAGCAGCGTCACGCCCTCGGCCACGCAGGCCCGCAGCAGCGCACTGTGCAGGAGCCTGTTGTCGACCTGGTGATCGTCGGGCGCTGACAGCGCACCGGCCAGGCCGCTTGCCGACGCGGGGACGCGGGCGCGCAGCTGTCGTCGGGTCAGCAGCTCGGTCTCCAGGCCCAGCGAACGCGCGAAGCCGTGGATGTCGCGCAGCCCGGCCATGTCCGCGCCGTCCCAGGCCGCGACCAGCGTCCCGCAGCGCAGGTACCCGACCTCGATACCGCTGCTGCGCTCCAGCTCCTCGACGAATGCGGGATAGCGCCGCGCCGATGCCATGTTCAGCGCGAGCAGGGGCTTTTCGCCGTAGTGAAGCTCGCTGAGGGGAGCGAGCATGCCCGCGGCCGTCCAGCTGGCGCCCGATCCCGGTTCGGGATCGACAACGGTGACGGTGAGCCCACGCAGGCGGGCACGCCACGCCACGCCGAGCCCGATCACACCGGCGCCGGCGACGATGACGTCCGGCCGGGACCCGGGGGAACTCCAGCCGCGGACACCGGCTGCGCGTGCCGGCACGACGGTTGCGCCTGGCGGCATGATGGCTGCCGGCATGAGCCTCCTTATATACTTCCGGTGTCGTTGGCCTCACCCGATACTGTCAGCCCCGATTGCCAGTTTGGCCTGTCCTGGAGCGGTAGGCAGCGGAAAGATGCCTCGTCGGCGGGTAGGGCGTCCGGCGCAGGGTCGAATCGTTGTGATCGGATTCACCACGGTGGTGGTACCGGCTGTGGCGGTACCGAACAAGGAGGTACCAAATATCGTGGTACCAAATATCCTGATACCGCATATCGTGGTACCGCCTGACGGCGCTTGGCATTTAGCCGTGGACGTGGCTCATCCGACCGGACGGATGTCGGTGGCATCCGTCCGTCCCCTGACATGATCGACGGTTACGGTCCGCTGGAGCCGATCGGCCACGGCGGGTTCAGCACGGTCTACCTGGCCCGACAGGAGATTTTCGACCGTCAGGTCGCGGTCAAGGTGATGAACGCCGATCTCAGGGACCCCGACGCGAAGCGGCGGTTTCTGCGTGAATGCCGGGCGGCCGGGCGCCTGACCGGCCACCCGAACATCATCTCTGTGTTCGACGCCGGGACGACCCGTGACGGGCATCCCTACATCGCGATGGAGTACATCGCGGGCGGGTCGCTGGCCGATCGGATGGCCGACACGGGGCGGTTGGCCGTCGAAGAGGTGCTGCGCATCGGCGTGCAGGTGGCCGACGCCCTGGTAACAGCTCACCGCCATGGCATCCTACACCGTGATCTCAAACCGGCGAACATCCTGATCCGCGAGTCCGGGACCGCCGTTCTCAGCGACTTCGGCATCGCCGTGGTCGAGAACGCGGCGGAGGGCACGACCGCATCGGTGGCGTTCACACCCCGCTACGCGTCGCCCGAGGTGCTTCAGGGCGAGGAGCACACCGTCGCCTCCGACATCTTCGGGTTCGGTGCCACCCTCTTCGCGCTGCTGGCCGGACAGCCGCCGTTCACCGGTCGGGTTCCGACGCAGCTGCTGCGGGACATGCTGGACGGATCTCCACCAGCCCTGCCCGACGACCTCCCCAACACCATCCCGGACGATCTGGTCGCGCTGTTGCACCGGACCCTCGCCGTTGCACCCCAGCAGCGTCCCTCAAGCGCCGCGGTTGCGCTGGAGGAGCTCCGTGCGATCGGTGACGTTTCCGGCGACCAGGGCGGCGCTCCCGCGTCCGAGGACGACCCGCATGCGGCGCCGACGATGATCAGCCGCCTGGCCGATCCCGTTTCCGCATCACCCCCGCCCCCCTCGCCATCCGGCGGGACGAGCGGTGGGCCGACCCCGCCGCCACACCCGGGTGCGGGTCGCGCCGCCGGCAGGGGCGTGGAGCCTGTCGTGCCGGTAGCCGCTACCCCGGACGCTGCCACCGCGGGCCCTGCCACTCCGGAGCCTGTCGTGCCGGAGCCTGACGTGCCGGCGGCTGTCACCTCCGCGGCAGCTGTCACCCCGGACGCTGCCACCCCGGAGCCTGACGTGCCGGCCCCTGTCGTGCCGGGGAAGCGCCGCGGGCTGGGCCTGCTCGTACCGGTGGCGTGCGGCTTTGCGCTTGCGGCACTTCTGCTGTTATTACCGGGGGCCGGACTGCGCTCCCCCATCCCGGAGGTGACCGTCTCGGCGGGCCCGCCATCCGCCCCGGGCAGGTTCGCCCCTACTGTGTCCGGTTCCGGCGCCTCGGCCACGTCGGTGTCCCTCCCGGGGAGGCCCACCACGGGAGCGCCTGCCGCGGCGGTGTCCAGCACGGGAGCGCCGGCCGCGGCGGTACCCGGCGCAGGGCTGCCTGCCGCGGGGGAGCCGGGCGCGCGGGCGTCGAGCACGGGGGCACCCGCCGCCGGACCGCCCACGGGCGGCCAGGTGACTCCGACCGGAGTCGTCTCACCGCAGCCCGGGGCGGGATCCTGCGTGACCCGCAACGTGGCGACAACAGACGGCGCGGGACGGCACTTCACCCAGCGCTACGACTGTTCCACCTACGTGGGCTTCCCGGTGTACGCGAACGTCCGGGCCGAGCAGGGGTCGGAGGAGTTCGACGACAGCGGCTATATGGATGCCGCGGCGACCGTCTGGGCGATCTGCCAGTTTCGGGGCCGGGCGAATCCCGTGGTACAGGGCAACACAAATACGTGGTGGTTGTATACCCAGGGTGATCGTTCGCAGTCCAACACCCACGGGTACACGGCTGCCTGGGGGTACCTGCCGGCGACCGTGGTGACTCAGGGAGGGCAGAATCAGCCGGTTCCCGGAGTGCCCGCATGCTCGTCGTATCTGTAGAGCGGAGCGTTTCGTCCCATCGGGGCGTCCCACTTTCCGCCCCGAGTGTTTCGCCGGGTCCACGAACGGTGTGGGAAGGTGTCCGGCATGACGTACGTGCCAGGCGTCCAGGAGCCGCGGGCGTGGCAGGCGTGGCGGGCAACCCGGTCGGCCGGGCGGATCGGGGTGGCAGGCCTTGCCTGGACAGCCGCGGGCGCCGGTGTCACCGCGGCCCTCACCCACGCGGTCCCCTCGGTGGCCACACTGCGCCGGCTGCGGACCCGGGTGATGCCGGTTCTCGCCGGGGTCGGCGCACCGGACCACGTGGCACTCACCTTTGATGACGGTCCGGATCCGGCGTCCACCCCGCTGTTCCTCGACGTGCTGGCCGAGCTGGACCTCCGGGCGACCTTCTTCGTCCTCGGGACGATGCTGGAACGTGCGCCGCACCTGGCCGAGCGGATGGTGGACGCAGGTCATGAGCTGGCAGTTCACGCCTGGGACCACCGCTCGATGCTGTTGCGCGGGCCACGCTCCACCTACCGGCAGCTGCACCGGACCCGCGAACTGATCACAACGGTGACCGGGCGGCAGCCGCGGTTCGTCCGGCCGCCGCACGGCATCCTGTCCGCGGGGTTTCTCCTCGCCGCCCGCAGCTTGGACCTGACCCCGGTGCTGTGGACGGCCTGGGGCAGGGACTGGACGTCGACGGCCACGCCGCTCACCGTCCTCGACACCCTCATGCCGGACCTGCGTGGTGGTGGGACCGTCCTCCTGCACGACTGCGACTGCACGTCCGCACCACAGGCCTGGCGCAGCGCTCTCGGTGCCCTTCCCGAGCTCGCCGCACGCTGCCATGACCTGGGCGTTCGTGTCGGTCCGCTGGCCGAGCACGGTCTTCGCGCCCCACGCGCGAAAAACATGATCGCGCTACCTTCGGTCCTTCAGCCGGTTGCTGCGCCTGGCTTTTCAGCGACCCGGGAGTGTCACGTTGGCGGGTACAGGGAGTAGCTGGGGAAGTTGCCGTACAGCCTTTCCCCGGGGTCGCTGCCGATGGTGACGGCGTGGACGAGGTGGTCGCCGCCGACGAAGGCTCCTTTCCAGGACGCGCCGCGGCCGCCGAACGGTTCGTCCCGGTCCCCTCGTGACCGTGGCTTGTTGATGCCGACCTTGAATGCCTGGATCTCGCCGCTGAGCCGGTGGGCGAGCGTTTCGTCGTCGCAGGCGAGCGAGGCGACCAGCGAGCCGTTGGAGGCGTTCATCGCGGCGAGGAGCTCGGCTTCGGAATCGACCACCACGATCGTGTCCACCGGACCGAATGGTTCGGCATGGTGCAGCGCGCATGACGGTGGGGGAGCGAGGATCGCCACCGGGGGCACATAGGCCGAGGTGTCCTGGCCGGGCACGAAAGCGCCGTCGGCGATCGCTCCCCGGTACAGCGGTACGCCACCCTTGCTGACTGCCTCGTTGATCTTTCCGGCGAGCTCGGCGGACTTCGCCGCAGTGATGACGGGTCCGTAGTCGAGGTCGGGCAGGGGGTCGTCGTCGTGCGCGACGGCCAGGGGATGACCGAAGCGCACCGATGCGACCACGGGCAGGTAGGCCGCGAGGAACTGGTCGAAGAGCTGACGTTGGACGACGTAGCGGGGGTATGCGGTGCAGCGTTGCTTGCTGTATTCGAAGCCCTTTTTCAGGTGCGCGGCCAGCAGATCCCACTGGGAGAACTCCCAGATGCCCCAGGCGTTGAGACCCTCCTGCTCCAGGAAGTGGCGTTTGCCGGTGTCGACGAGCGCCGCGGCGACCTGCCCGCCGGCGGAGCGTCCGCCGACGAACGCAAGGCAGCCGATCTCCGGTGCCCGCACCAGTGCGCTCGACAGCCGGGATCCGGACCCGGACACCAGCGCCACGGGGAGCCCGGCGCGGCGCGCCAGGGCACAGGCGAGGGTGAGGCAGGCGGCCCCGCCGTCGGTCGGGGCCTTGGCGATCGCGGCGTTGCCGGCGAGAACCTGGACGAGCATGGCGTGCACGAGCACGCTCATCGGGTAGTTCCAGCTCGCGATGTTGCTGACCGGGCCGGGCAGCGGGCCGCGGCCGTCGATCATCCGGTCGATCTCCTCGACGTACCAGCGGACGCCGTCGAGCGCGCGGTCGACGTCGGTGCGCGCCAGCCGCCACGGCTTGCCGATCTCCCAGACCAGTAGCAGCGCGAGTAGGTCACGATGATCGTCCATGGCGTCCACCGCGGCGGTGACCCGCGCCTTGCGGTCGGAGATCGGTACGTCACGCCATTGTTTGTGGTCGTCGAGGGTGGCGCGGATGGCTTCGTGCGCCTCGTCCGGTTCGATCATCGGTGGGCCGACGATGGGTGACCCGTCAACCGGCGTGACGCTGCGCAGGGGGTCCCCGGTGCGGCGCCACCGGCCGCCCCACAGGTTGCGAAGCTGGTCCGGGTCGAAGGCCTCGGGCGCGGCCTCGCGGCACCGGGCGTACGCGTCAGACCATGTGGTGCCGGGCTTGACGTGTAGGTGGGGCGTGCTTAGGGAGGGTGTGACCATGACCTCAGGTTGCCTGTGATCGGCCCCGAGCGCCACCAGCACCACGCCTTGGACCGTGAACGGCGGGACTCGGACCGTGAACAGCGGGTGGAGCGTCGGGTGTTCGGATGACGACGCCGAGTATTGCCGCCCGAACGTCCGAACGTCCGAACTGTTACACAGAGTAGTCGCAAGCATGAGAGTCTCGGTGTTGAATCCCACTCGTGGGTCCACCGGGCTCTTCTCGCGGGTCCATCGGGGGATGCGTCATATGTCCAGTTCGGGGTTGATGATTCACCACCTTCGCGGGTATGGTGACGGTGTGTCGCCAGCGTCGTAGCGGGGCAGTGGCGCGTATCATTCCGATATGTCGGAAGCGGTATCGGTGCATGACTCGATCGGTGCCGGTACGGAGACACGGTTCTACGTAAGCCCCCCATCACATAGAGTGGGCACATGCGTCGATCGCACCTCGTCCGTCCGGCAGTCCGTCGTTGGACTATTCGTGCCAGATAGCTCCGATCTGTGATGATGGTTAGTGTTCTGCCACCTCTGCCACCTGTGGCACCTCAGTCCGAGCCCATCCGGGTGCTCGTCGTCGACGATCATGAGTTGTTCCTGCAGGGTCTGGAGACCGTCCTCGACCTTGAAGAGGACATCACCGTCGTCGGTCGCGCCGGGGACGGCCGGCAGGCCGTCACGATAGCCACCGGCACCACCCCGGACATCGTCCTGATGGACGTCCGGATGCCCTACCGTGACGGCATCGACGCGGCGGGTGCGATCAAGCGGGAGGTGCCGACCGCAAAGATCGTTATGTTGACGGTCAGCGACGACGAGTCCGATCTCTTTGAGGCGATCAAAGCGGGAGCGGTCGGGTATCTCCTGAAATCCATCCCCCCGCACGAGGTGGCTGGAGCGGTCCGCGCAGTACATAACGGACTAAGCCTGATCAGTCCCTCGATGGCGTCCAAGCTCATGGTCGAGTTCGCCGCGCTCGCCCGCGGTTCGGACGACCGGCCCAGCCGGGTACCCGCTCCCCATCTCACCGCCCGCGAGCTGGAGGTCCTCAAGCTGGTCGCGGAGGGGCGGGCCAACCGGGAGATCGCCCGGAAGCTGTTCATCAGCGAGAACACGGTCAAGAACCACGTCCGCAACATCCTGGACAAACTGCAGCTGCACTCGCGGATGGAAGCGGTCATGTACGCCGTCCGCCAGGGTCTTTTCGAGATCGACTAACTCCCCCCGGATTGTGCCTTCGGCGCAATCCGAGGACCCCTGCCTCTTGGGTTGGCCGTCGAGGTAGGGTAGATCATCTTTTCGATGATCCACCATGGGACTTGTGGTGCTCCTTCGGCGCAATCCGGGGACCCTTGCGTCTTGGGTTGGTTGTTGGGGTGGATGTTCGGCGCAATTCGCCGGGTCCAGGGCCGTCATGAGGGAGCATGTGCTGATCCGATCCGCTCGGATGGCTGTCCAACCCGGCCGGACGCGGGCATCCTTGTGGTGTGTGCTTGAAGGCGCCCCGCGGGGGTATCCGGGCATCGCCAGCGGTGTACGTTTCCGCTCGCGTCGGGTTCTGTCACGCCTACCTCCGAGAGGGTCATGCCTAGCCCCGATATACCCAGTCATAGTCCGACGCCTGCCCTGGACCGAGCCGACCCGGGCAGGCGACAGTGATCGAGTGGCTCCTCGTCCTGATCAGCGTTGCGCTGGTCGGGGTCTGTGGCGTTTTCGTCGCCGCGGAGTTCGCCCTGGTGACGGTCGACCGCATGACCGTCGAACGTGCCGCGGCAGCGGGTGACCGCAGGTCCAGGGGTGTCCTCACAGCGCTCACGAACCTCTCGACCCAGCTCTCCGGTGCGCAGCTCGGCATCACCATCACCAACCTGGCGATCGGATTCCTCGCCGAGCCGGCGATCGGGCGCCTGCTTCGCAGCCCGCTGAAGTCTGTCGGGGTACCAGCGGGCATGGCCACCGGTGCCGCCGTGACGGTCGCTCTGGTACTCGCCACGGGTGCGACGATGATCTATGGTGAGCTGGTCCCGAAGAATCTCGCCGTGGCCCGGCCACTGGCGACCGCTCGGATGGTGCAGGGATTCCAGCAGGGATTCAGCCGGGCGACCGGCTTCCTGATCCGCCTGCTCAACGGTGCCGCCGACAGCCTGCTACGGCGCCTGGGTATCGAACCGCAGGAGGAGCTTGCCTCGGCCCGCTCCGCGCAGGAACTGTTCTCCCTGGTTGGCCGGTCCGCGGAAAAGGGCACGCTCGCGCCGGAGACCGCGACATTGCTCCAACGCTCACTGGCGTTCGGGCACAAGCAGGCCGCGGACGTCCTGACCCCTCGGGTCCGCATGTGGACGGTCGGGGTCGGTGACCCGGTCCGCGAGGTGATCGCGCTTACCCGCCGGACCGGGCACTCACGTTTCCCGGTCGTCGGTCAGGACCTCGACGACGTGGTCGGTCTGGTCCATGTGAAGCATGCGGTTGCCATTCCCGAGGACGATCGGGATACCGTGACCACCGGTGATGTGATGGTCGCTCATCTGAGCGTACCGTCCACGATCGAACTCGACCCACTGCTGGAAACGCTGCGCCGCGGCGGGTTGCAGATGGCGGTCGTCATCGACGAGTTCGGTGGCACGGACGGCCTTGTCACCATCGAGGACCTGATCGAGGAGCTGGTCGGCGACGTCGTGGACGAGCATGATCGGGTCGGTGTGCGGGCGGCGCGGCGCCAGGACGGGACGTGGCTGCTGTCCGGTCTGCTC